>CANPVW010000017.1 GCA_947581745.1 Candidatus Benthicola azotiphorus | reverse complement strand
TCCACCGCCGGCGGCACCACCACCGACGACATGCAGTCCTCCATGATGTAGATCCGGGTCGCGAGCTCCGGATCCCGCGCCTGAATCGCCGTGAGCAGGTCGTGCAGCGTCCAGGCGACGCAGTGACTGGCTGCCTGTCCCGCCACGATCACCTTGTCGAACTCCATCAGGTGGTCGAACAGAGAGAGATTCGGCGACGCGATCCGCTCGCCGCCCGGACCCAGCGTGACCTCCGGACTGAACACCGAGTAGTTCTCGGTGAGCGGCGTATCGCCCTTGACCTCGAATCTGGCCGCCGTCTGTCGGGCGATGCTGTGGAAGAAGACCGCCTCATCGAGCGAGGACACGAGCGCGTGCCCTATGCTCCCGAGCAGCGCGTGATAAGGCCAGATCATGAGCGGGTACCGGCCCTCGGTAACCCGGCGCACGTAGTGGCGGGCGTATTGCCGCAGCCACTCCAGGTCACCTCCAGCCAGCGAATCGGCCACTGCCGGGTTGGGGCACCAGCGGCGCTCCTCGACGTCCGCCAGCGTGATCTCCGTCTGTCCTCCCACCGGGTGCTCTCCGTCCTCGTTCACCCAGAACACCGGGTGGAAGATCTGAAGCGCGGTGTGGGTATCGAGCGTCGCCGTGATCTCGGTGATCGAACCGAGGTTCCGATAGATGAACTCGCACAGCCTGACGTTGTCGTCCACCGCGCCGCGGCCGGATCGTCCTGCGACGAACAGCTCGTAGCCGGGGATGCAGAACGTATTCTGACAGTCCACGAGGAGGAGGCCGATCCTCGGATCATCGTCCGATGGATGACCGATGCCGTGGAGGGCCGCCCAGGCCTCCGCCGCGGGCGCCCGGCTGCCATAGTCGACGCGCCAGATCTCGCCCGTCCGCGCTGCGTCGAAGTGCGCCGGGATAGGAAGTTCAGGCACCTTGCACCTCCGCATCGAGCTGAGCCAGCTGGTCCCAGTCCACCCGGATGAGCCTGGGATTCTCCCACACGCCCCGGCCGACCTTCGCCTCCGGGAGTCCGTCCACTTCGACCACGTCCGCCGTGAAGTCGAAGTCCGTCACGACGCCATCCTCCTCGCAGCCATGCCCGAGGATGCTGCTTCCAACGCCGTAGGCGGCGATCGGCAGACCGAGCTCTGCGAACCGACGGATCTTGCGGGGCGTGAAGCCGCCCGAGACCATGATCCCGACGTAGTCGAACCCCTCAGCGTCCAGGGCCGCGCGGACCTTCCGCACCAGGTGCGGGTTGACTCCAGCGAGGCTCTCCTTGCCCCACAGGTCGGGATCGTCCATCAGGGCCCGATCGACGAGCTTTCCGCTCGTATCCACGCGAACCCCGTACAACACCCCGTCGCCGAATTCCTCCCGCATCGCCCGCGCCACGGCAAGCGAATCTCCCACGCAGTCGTTGCGGTAGTCCACCAGGCTCACAATCGGGACGTGCGGCTCCTCGTCCCTCACGTAGTGGGCGAAAGCGATCGTCGCCCGGACGACGTCACCGCCGAACGCGGCGATCAGGCCGTGCGGCATCGTGCCCACGCCTTCGCCACCCCACCAAGACGCCCCGGCGTCGCTCGACACATCCCCTCCCCCGCCCACGCGAGCCGCGTAACCGTCGGGTGTCTGGATCCTCCAGTCGTCATGCCTGGGCGCGAAGTAGATCACCGGGACGCCGGCCGCCGCGTCGACCGATCGCGCGGCGTTGGTGGCGATCAGGCTGCGACGCGCCAGGACCCCGTCCAGAGTGGTCTCGAGGTGGGCGAACGCCCGGTACTTACCCCTGATCCGAAACGACACCTCCCACGGCTCGATCCGGTCGCCGTCGTGCAGCGTATCCACCTCGAGGTCCGCGTAGTCATAGCCCGTCGCGAGCTGCGTCTGGAGCATCCGGACGCACTCGAAGGTGCCGGCCACCACCCCTCTGCGCTTGGCGAAGAACTGGAGAGTGACGAACGGATCCCGCCCGGCGTGACTCAACGTGCGAGCGGTACGGACGAAATAGCGATCCGAGAGCCATCCGTCCCGAATCCGCGGATCGAACTGGAACAGAAAGGCGGGGAAGCGCGTGAGCTCCTCGTGGAACAGCCGAGCGCGATCCGAAGTCATGTGGTCTCCCGAAAGGCGTGGCCCGGCCGCGCAGGCCGGGCCCGTCCCCGATTCACCGTTCCACAAACCGACCCGCTCCCTCAGCGGTAGCGATCACTGGTCTCCCGCGCCCCGTCCTCACAGGTCGGCCAGACCTGCACTTCGCCGGTCCTCGAATCCACGGGCATGATCCGTCGATCGCGCGGCACGCGGTCGTCTTCGGACGCCAGATAGGCCAGCATCGCAACGAGTGTCGCGTTACTCCCAACGTTCTCCCACACGATCTTGTCGAACGTGTCCAGGTTCGAATGCCACGTGTATGCGAAGTAATCCCAGCTGCTCGATCCGAGGCCGACCGTCGGAGCGCCCGCGCAGATGAATGACGCATGGTCGCTTCCGCCACCGCTCGGCGTGCCCGGGAAGCTGAGGTCGATGTACTTAGTGATCTCCGAGGGAACGCGCGACATCCAGTCCGCCACGTTCCCTGAGGCGCTCACCAGTCCCATGGACGAGGCCCGCGCCACCCTTCCGGTTCCGTTATCCTGGTTGAACGCGGCCTGCAGCCCGTCGATGACCTCCGGGTGATCGTGAACGAACGAGCGGGACCCGTTGAGACCCTGCTCTTCGCTCGCCCACAGGCCCACGAGGATCGTGCGCTTCGGGCTCGGATACGTCTCGGCCAGGATTCGCATCGCCTCCAGCATCACGATGCTGCCCGTGCCGTTGTCCGTGGCGCCGGACCCGCCGTCCCACGAGTCGAAGTGGGCCGAGAGGACCACGTACTCGTCCGGAAGCTCCGTGCCCCGGATCTCTCCGATCACGTTGGCCACCGGGACTTCGTCTCCAAACGTCCCGCGTGCCGACAACCGGAGCCTGGGAGCCTGGCCGCGGCTCGCGAGCCGCCACACGAGGCCGTAGTCCTCGCAACTCAGGTCCACGGCCGGGATCGTGGTCGTGGCCGCTCCGAACACCGTGTTGAGCGCGAAGATGCGGCGGGCTCCCCAGCCACCGGACCAGTCGGACCACAGGACGCCGAGGGCCCCGGCTCCTTCGATCGCGGCCAGCATGTCCGCCCGCGCGTACCCGATGGCTTCGAGTCTCGCGTTCCACGCGGTCCGCATCTCGCTCCGCTCGGTCCGGACCGAGTCCGTCTGCTCCTCGGTACCGTATTCCTCGTAGCTGGAGAGCGGGCGGCAGGATGGCTGAGGCATCGCGAGGGCCACGAACTTGCCGTCCACGGAAGGCAGCCATGCGTCGAAGCCAGCCGCGTTGTCGACATCGGGAAAGGTCACGACCCCACCCTCGACGACACCGTCGGTGCCGGGGCTCCAGGCCATCAGCATCGCGTCGAGAGTACGGATCCGGGGCTCCACCAGGTCCAGGTGGGTCACGCCCCGCTCCCAGGCCTTCCACGTTCCGTAGTTCTCGATCCGCGCATCGACCCCCCACCCGGCGAGCATCTCCCGGGCCCACCGATTGGCCCGGTCCGCGGCCGGCGTCCCGGTCAGTCGGGGGCCGATCGAATCGAGCATGGCCTGCCCGATCGTCCAGGCGTGGGAACTCTCCATGCCCTCGGCCCAGATCGCCTCGATCACCGGATCGTCGGTTGGGAAGTTCTGCGCTGACAGCGGCATCGCCATCAGCAGCGCCGCCGCGAATCCGAACCCGGCGCTCGTTCTGGTAAGCATTATCGTCTCCACTCGCGTGGTCGTCTCGTAGCTCCCGGGATCGGGCAACGAGTCGGCGCCCGGCCCCCGTCTGCAGGTGGAGGGAGAATAGGTCTCCGTGGACGGCGAGTCCAGTAAGCGGGACCCTTTGCGAGGCCCGTTTCCAGCACTCGCGCAGGGCGACCGGAGACCACTAGTTTGGCAGCGGATCGATCGTGGATTCATCGACGGCGACGACCGCGTCGCGCGCTTCCGTCACCACTCGCTCGAGGATGCCCCATGTCCGGCTGGCGCCTGATTCCGTGTCTGGCAGTTCTTCCGCTGATCATCTCCTGCTCGGGGGCGCCCGAACACCAGATCGTCCTGAAGGGAGGCACCATCTACGATGGATCTGGCGGCGCCCCGTTCGTGGGCGATGTGGCCATCGACGACGACACGATCTCGGCCGTGCTCCGGTACGGCGAGGAGGGAGGACCGGACGGACTGCGGGGCGTGACCGAGATCGACGTCTCCGACATGGCCGTGTCGCCCGGCTTCATCAACATGCTGTCGTGGGCGAACGAGTCGCTGCTGGAGGACGGCCGGGGAGAGAGCGACCTCCTTCAGGGCGTGACGCTCGAGGTCATGGGAGAAGGATGGTCGATGGGCCCGCTGAACAACTCCATGAAGGCCGAGATGCTCGAGGATCAGGGGGACATCAAGTATGATGTCACGTGGACATCCCTGAACGAGTATCTCGAGCACCTGGTCGAGAGCGGTGTGTCGCCCAACGTGGCCTCGTTCGTCGGCGCGACGACCGTCCGGATCCACGAGGTGGGATACGAGGACCGTCCGCCCACGCCCGAGGAGCTGGCGAGGATGCAGGCCCTCGTGCGCACCGCGATGGAAGAAGGCGCCGTCGGACTGGGGACTTCGCTGATCTACGCGCCGGCCTTCTATGCGGGCACCGACGAGCTCATCGCCCTCGCCTCCGCGGCCGGCGAGTACGGCGGAATGTACATCTCCCACATACGCAGCGAGGGCAACGCGATCCTCGCCGCGGTGGACGAGCTCATCGCGATCGCTCGTGCCGCGGAAGTTCCGGCGGAGATCTACCACCTGAAGGCGGCGGGCAAGGACAACTGGCCCCGCCTGGACGAGGTCATCGGCAGGATAGAGGCCGCTCGCGACGAGGGACTGCGCATCACGGCGGACATGTACACATACACGGCCGGCGCGACCGGCCTCGACGCCGCAATGCCGCCCTGGGTGCAGGAAGGGGGCGACAAGGCATGGATCGCCCGCCTCGAAGATCCGGCGATCCGCAGGCGCGTGGCCAGCGAGATGCGCACTCCGACCGACGAATGGGAGAATCTTTACCTGGCGGCCGGTTCGGCGGACAACGTCCTTCTCGTAGGCTTCCGAACGGACGAGCTCAAGCCGCTGACCGGCAAGACCCTGGCAGAGGTGGCGGCGGAGCGGGGCGTCACGCCCGAGGAAGCGGCCATGGACCTCCTGATCGAAAACGGCGCGGATGTGGGCACGGTCTATTTCCTGATGTCGGAGGGGAACGTCCGGAAGAAGATCGGGCTCCCGTGGGTGAGCTTCGGTTCGGATGCCGAGGCGCTCTCGCCGGAAGGCGTGTTCCTCGAGTCCAATCCGCACCCGCGGGCCTACGGTAACGTCGCCCGGCTGCTCGGTCGCTACGTTCGGGACGAGAAGGTGATTCCACTCGAAGAGGCGATTCGGAAACTGACGAGTCAGCCCGCGGGTAACCTCGGCATTCGGGGTCGCGGCTCGCTGACGCCCGGTTACTACGCGGACGTCGTCGTGTTCGACCCTGCGACCATCCAGGACCACGCCACGTACGCGGAGCCGCACCAGCTGGCCGAGGGAGTGGTGCACGTTTTCGTGAACGGGACGCACACGGTGCGGGACGGAGCCCACACCGGCGCCCTGGGGGGACGCGTGGTGCGGGGACCCGGGTGGAAGTCCGACTGACCCCCGACGCCGCGCAGGACCTGTTCGGCTCGGCTCTGAGCCCGGATAGAGGTTTCGCGCAAACGCTCGACGCGAGCGATGCCCTGGCCGGGCTGAGGGACCGCTTCGAGCTGCCGTGCCGGGAAGGCGTCGATCTCATTTATCTGGCGGGCAATTCCCTCGGCCCGCTCCCGACAGAGTCCCGCCACGCGGTGGAGCGTGAAGTTCAGCGCTGGGCGTCGCTCGGCGTGGACGGCTGGTTCGAAAACCCCCTCCCGTGGTACGAGATCGACGAGCGGTTCCTGGCGCCGCTCGCCAGGGTGGTGGGCGCGGAACCGCGCGAGGTCGCCGTCATGAACGGCCTCACCGTGAACCTCCACCTCATGCTCGCGAGTTTCTATCGTCCTTCCGGCCGGCGGCGGCGGATCCTGATCGAGCGTCCCTGTTTCCCGAGCGATCGGTTCGTCGTGGAGACCCACCTGCGGTGGCACGGACTCGATCCGGCTTCAGCGATCCTGGAAGTCGGGCCGCATGACGATGGCGGCCCGACCGATGAAGCGGACATCGAGGCGGCGCTGGAGGGCGCGGGCGACGAGATCGCGCTCGTGCTTCTAGGCGGGGTGAACTTCCTCACCGGTCAACTCCTGGACCTGCACCGGATTGCGACGGCGGCCCGGGAGTGCGGCGCGGTCGTCGGATTCGACCTGGCACACGCGACCGGCAACGTGCCCCTCCGGCTGCACGATTGGGAAGTGGATTTCGCTGCGTGGTGCAACTACAAGTACGTGAACGGGGGTCCGGGGGCGCCGGGCGGCATCTTCATTCACGAGCGGCACGCGACGGATTCCCGGCTCGGCCGGCTCGGCGGCTGGTGGGGGAACGACCCGGCGACCCGGTTCCGCATGCAGCTCGATCCGGACTTCGCGCCACGGGCCGACGCCGCGGGCTGGCAGCTCAGCTGTCCCCCGATCCTGGCCATGGCCCCGCTCGGACCGGCTCTCGCGCTGTTCGAGGAAGCTGGCATGGACCGGCTGCGTGCGAAATCCTTGCGGCTGACGGCGTATCTCGAGTGGTTGCTCGCCGGGTCGCTCGGGGAGGGGGGCGAGATCGTCACGCCACGAGACTCGGAGCGAAGGGGCGCGCAGCTCTCCCTGCGGTTGCCCGGTCGGGCGCGCCGGGTACACGGATCCCTCCAGCGAGCGGGAGTGATCGGGGACTACCGCCAGCCGGATTTCCTTCGCCTCGCACCGGCACCGCTGTTCAACACGTTCGAGGAGATGTGGCGCGCCGCGGAAGCAACCCGGATCGCCGTTCGGGAAGCGAGCTGATGGCATGACGAACCTGTACGACATCAGTCCTCCCCTGGGACCTGACACCGCGGTCTTTCCCGGCGATACGCCCCTCGAGCGCGAGGTGCTGCTCGACCTGGCAGACGGCGACGCCGTGACCCTGTCGACGTTGCGGTCCACGTGTCATCTCGGAGCCCACGCGGACGCGCCCAGTCATTATGATCCCGACGGCACCTCGATCGGCGAGCTCCCGCTCGGGCCATTCATCGGGCGGTGCCGGCTGGTTCGCGTGCAGGTGGGCGCCGGCGGTCTGGTTACGACACAACAGGTCAGTGAAGCGCTGGCGTCCGGGCCGGAGGCGCCGCCGGACGGCCATCCGGACGCGGAACGGCTCCTGATCGCGACCGGCACCTGTCCCGATCCGACCGAGTTCCGCGCGGACTTCGCGGCTCTGTCGCCGGAGCTCGTGGACTGGCTGGCCGGGAGCGGGGTGCGGCTGGTGGGAATCGACACCCCGAGCGTCGACCCCGCGGACTCGAAGGATCTGCCCGTGCACCGGGCGGTGCGGAGACATGATCTCAACATCCTGGAGGGGCTGGCGCTCGACGGTGTGCCGGACGGCCTGTACGAACTGATCGCCCTTCCCCTCCGTCTTACCGGATTCGATGGGAGTCCGGTCCGGGCCATCCTCCGGTCACTGCCGGCGCCCGGCGATTCTCCCGGCTAGGATCCGTCTTCTCTACTTTGCCGCCATGCGCCCGCCATCGACGGGAAGGTTGACCCCCGTGACGTAGGACGCCGCGGGGGAGGCGAGGAAGCCCACCACCGCCGCGATTTCCGAAGGCTCGGCCAGCCGCCGGAGCGGAATCCCGGCCTGCCACTCCGCCTCCACCTGCTCGACCGACGATCCCCGCTCGGCCGCCACGGACTCGGCCAGTTCCTCCAGTCGGGCCGTCGCGGTGTAGCCCGGTAGCACGTTGTTCACCGTCACACCCAGTGGGCCGAGCTCGTGGGCGAGCGTGCGGGCCCAGTTGGCGACCGCGGCTCGCGTGGTGTTGGAGACTCCGAGGCCGGGGATCGGGGATATGACGGAGACGCTGACGATGTTGATCACCCTGCCGTAGCCGGCCTCCCGCATGCCCGGAAGCATGGTCTGGACGAGGACGTGCCCGCAGCCCACATGGGCCGCGAGCGCCTGCAGGAAATCCTCCGGGCGGGCTTCCAGGATGGGCCCGTGGGGCGGGCCGCCCGTGTTGTTTACCAGGATCTGCGCTGGTCCGGTCCGCGCCAGGTGCTCGGCGACGTTCCGCCGCACCTGCTCCACGTCGTTGAAGTCCGCCACGACGTAGGAATGCCCTTCCCCGTGTGGGGTGGCGAGGCTGGCCGCGGCTTCCCGCAACGCCTCCCCGTTGCGGGCCACCAGCACGACATCCGCTCCACGCCCGGCCAGCTCCTCGGCGCAGGCCCGACCGATGCCGCTGCTGCTGCCGCACACGACGGCCCGCTTTCCGCTCAGGTCCCCCATGGCGCCCCCTAACCGATCCGCCCGGACCTCATTCCGTCTTCCGGGTCATCGTGAAGACGGCGTCGAACAGATCTCCGCTGCAGTCGTCGTCCACCACGGCATCGCCGCTCGCCGATATTCCGCCCTCCGCGATGGTGCCCTTCCCGCTCAGCACACCGGTACATCCGCCAC
>CANPVW010000016.1 GCA_947581745.1 Candidatus Benthicola azotiphorus | reverse complement strand
CCTGCCACAGCAGGGTCGTGGGGTTGATCACTTCGGCCGAGAGAGCCTTCGAAGTCTTGGCCGAGGAAGCCGAGTCCTGCTGTCCGAGGGCCTCGGGGACGCTCGTGCACAGGAGGACAGTCACGACTGCGCTCATCCACGCGGCCCGGTGATATCGGGTGCCCTGCATGGCCGATCCTCCTTGGGCTGGGCGGCCTGCTTCGATCAGTTCCCTTCGGGCGGGTAGATCACCTTCCAGTCGCTCTTCATGTCCACCACGGTCCAACCGTTCTGCGCCGACGCGTCCAGAGCGTTCTCCGCGCCGGTGTCATAGGCGAACTCCCGCTCACCGTCCGTGTGGTGGACGAGGAGGGCGAACCGCGCGCCCTCTCCGGCGGTCGCCCACTGGAGCATCTGAAGGTCGCCGTCGGAGTTTCCGAACGCCGCGATCGGGCGGCGACCGATATGCGAGTTGATGCCGACCGGCTTGCCGGCCTTGTCGTCGATGAAGTCGATATCGGCGAGCCGCACCAGCACCGGACCCCCATCCTTCATCTCGAACTTCGTCTTGATGCTGCTTCCCACCACCTGCTCGGGCGGGATGCCGTAGATGCGCTCCGTCCAGGGTCGCATGAACTCGATGCCGCCGCCCGACACGATGAACGTCTTGAAGTCGTTCGCGCGCAGGAACGCGAGCAGCTCCAACATCGGTTGGTAGACCATCTCCGTGTAGAGGCGGTTCGTCACGGGATGCCTGGCCGTGGCGACCCAGTCCTTCACGATGTTCTCGAACTCCGCCGTCGTCATGCCCGCGTGGGTGGCCATGACGATCTCGACCGCCGACTTCTCACCGTCCGCGAAAGCCGCCTTCGTGTCTCCCTTGAGCAGCGAGGCGAAGGGCTCCTGCGTGTTCCATTCGGGGTGCTGCGGCGCGAGCTGCTTGACGCGGTCGATCGCGAAGAACAGCTGCGAATAGAGCGGCCTCTCGGCCCACAACGTGCCATCGTTGTCGAACGTGGCGATCCTCTCGGCGGCCGGCACGAAGTCCGGCGACCCCGGGGTCGTCACCTTCTCCACGAAAGTGAGGATGGACTGCTTGGTGGCGCCGTCGTTCCAGGACGGGAGCGGATCCGAGGTCGGAGCCGCCGCTTCCGTTACTGGGGACCGGTCGACGCCCTGGTCGCAGGCTGCCGACATGAAAAAGGTCGAGGACAGGAGGAGGAGTAGCCTTCTCATGCGCACATCCGGAAGGAGCTTGGCTGCGGTCATTCTATCTCCTTGTGGCACAGAGCACAGCGTCACGGACGCGCCCGGGTCCCGGGGCCCTCCAGGGAGGGGCACCGCAGAACCCGGACGGGTCCAGGACACGCTTTCACGCGTGGCCCGACGCCCCTCAGTTGCCCGTCGGCAGGGGCAGGCTGACGCCCTCGTTCTGGAGCATCTCGCGGACGTACTGGAGCCGCTGGTACTGGCTGAGCGTAATGGGCCCCGTGTAGACCTCGCTCTGGAGCTTGCGGGGCGGATACTGGACGTAGGTCTTCATCTTCTGCTTCACGGCCTCGTTGATGGTCACCAGCGTCCAGGTACGCTCGGTATAGTTGTTCATGAAGATGTCGTAACGTTCCTGCGGGTCCTGCCAAAGATCGAACACCTGCGGTACCGTGGCCACGTAGCTCTCGGGTCCCTTCCAGCCGAGGTTGGCATCGACCGCGAGGCCGCCGGTCGCCATGCCGTTGTCACCCCGCAGGTTGAACACGGCCTTGTAGTTGTTCACCCGAGCCGCGCCGGGCGTCAGCTCGTTCTCCGTGAAATAGAACCAGGAATCCCGCTCGGACTTGCCGGTCCCGAACAGCACCGGCGACATGTCGTAGCTATCGAAGATGATCGGCTTCCCTTCCCGATCCTTCGTCGGCAGATCCACGCCGGCGAGCGCCGCAAAGGTGGCCATCAGGTCGAGGCCGCCGAGGATGTCGTGGTTCGTCGTTCCCGCCTGGATCTTGCCCGGCATCCAGGCGATCGCCGGAACGCGGTTTCCGCCCTCGCGCACGGTGCCCTTCGTCCCGCGGAACGGCGTGTAACCGGCGTCGGGGTAGACGTCCTGCCAGGCGCCGTTGTCCGTGGTGTAGAAGACCAGCGTGTTGTCGTCGAGGCCGAGTTCCCGGAGCTTGTCCATGATCGCCCCGATGCGCGCGTCCAGCTCGACGATCGAGTCGGCGTACTTCGACTTCGACAGCGACTTATGCTGGAAGTCCGGGTGCGGCATGTTCGGCTGGTGCACCTTCATGAAGTTGATGCTCATGAAGAAGGGCGTGTCGGACTTGGCCGCCTTCTCCAGATAGTCGAGTGAGGCCTGCTGCACGTATCCGTCGAAGTAGGGGATCCCGACCACGCCGTTCGGATACTCGTCCGTGCTTCCGTTGGGGTCGTCGACGTAGCGGCCGTTGATCTTGAACTCCTCGACCGCCTTCTCCCCTGCGTTGCCCGACAACGCACCTGTCGTGACCTTCCGGAACATGTCCCGCAGGTCGTCGGACATGTCCGGAAACCAGGCCGTATCGGCGTACGTGTACGCGTTCAGGTGATACAGTCCGGCGTACTTCATCTCGTCGTAGCCCTGCGCGTTGGGGAGCGCGTAGTCGGCTTCGCCCAGGTGCCACTTGCCGGTGAAGAACGTGTTGTACCCGGCGGTCTTCAGCACCGATGCCAGCGTCCATTCCGCGGCCGGGAGTCCGCCGCCCTGACCCTGGAACGCCACCGTGGTCATGCCACTGCGGTTCGGGATCCGGCCGGTCTGCATGGCGGCGCGTCCCGGGGTGCAGCTCGGCTGCGCGTAGAACGAGAACATCGTCATCCCCTCGGCCGCGATGCGGTTGATGTTCGGCGTGGGCATGCCCCGACCCTCGCCACCGCCGTACGGTCCGAGATCGCCGTACCCCGTGTCATCGGAGACGATCAGGATGATGTTCGGCTTCTGCCCTTGCTGGGCCTGTGCCGGCAGCGCGTAGCCCAACAACAGCAGCGCCGCGAGAATGGTGTAAATCGACTTCATGTGCTCCTCCCTGTTGTACGACGTCTGACCATCAACCACCTGCACCACCGTCGGGGCGCCCTTCGCGGGGCCGCTCCCGGTCGGCGAGGAGATCTTCGATGGCCCGGACCAGGCCCTCGAAGTCCAGCGGCTTCCTGAACACCCGTTCCGCGTGGATCGCTTCCAGGGTCGCCCGGGTGTTCGCATCGTCGTGGGCCGTGATGAACAGCACCGGCGTTTCGTCCCCCATCTCCCTCAGCCTGCCGTACAGCTGCGCTCCGTTCATCCCGGGAAGACGGTAGTCGACGACCAGGACGGAACAATCCGCACTCGGCTCGCCGCGCTCGAGAAAGGCCTCGGCCGACTCGAACGTCTCCACGCCGCACCGGATGATGTGTCCCAGCCTGCCGAAGGCCTTTCGGATGGATGGATCGTCGTCCACGACGTAGACCGTTCGTTCCACCGCCATCGTCGCGCCGCTGGAACCCGCCATTGAACCGCCCCGGCCGTGAGGGTCGGATTGCCACACTCATCGCTCATCTAGTTGGCTGAGCCGTCCGCAGCTACTGGACCTTGGTACAGATCGGCGGGGGAGAGAGGGGCGCTCTCACGGGTCCCGGAGGGAGCCGCCGCTCCGGCCGAACCGCACGAGCTCGGCGAGCGACTCGACCTGCAGCTTCTTCATCACCCGGCCGCGGTGAAACTTGACGGTTCGCAGGGTGATCCCCAGATCCCGGGCGATCTGCTTGTTCAGCCGGCCGGCGATCACGGCCTCGCAGACCTCCCGCTCGCGGGGCGTGAGCGTGCTCAGACGCTCCCGGAAACGCGTCTGTTCCCGCAAGCGTTCCCTTTCGGCGCCGTCCCGCTCGAGAGCTTCCTCCACGACCTCGCACAGCCGGTCCGGCTCGATCGGCTTCTCGAGGAAGTCGATCGCGCCTCCCTTCATGGCCTTCACGGAATCATGTACGGTGCCGTAGCCGGTCAGGAACACGATCGGCTTCACGCAGCCGTCCCGCCGCAGGGCCTCCTGCAGGGCCAGGCCGTCCATTCCGGGCATGCGGACGTCGAGGAGCAGGCAGCCGGGATCGAATCGTCGCGGTTCGGCGAGCAGCTCCGAGGCGGACGCGAAGGTCGCCACGTCGAACCCCGCATGGACGAGGATCCGCTCGAAGCTGGCCCGCACCGAGTCGTCGTCGTCGACGATGAAGACCGTTCCCCGCGTGCTCATGAGTCCGCCGCCGACTCGTGCAGAGGCAGTGACAGCTCGAAGGTCACGCCTCGATCCGGGTTCCGCTTCGCGGTGAGCTTCCCTCCGTGCGCCTCGGCGATCGTCGAGCAGATCGCCAGGCCCATTCCCATGCCCGCTTCCTTCGTGCTGAAGAAGGGCTCGAACACGCGGTCCAGGTCCGCTTCGTCGATCCCCGGTCCGGTGTCGGACACCGCGATGCGTGCGTCTCTCTCGGCCTTCCGCGTCTCGATCCTGATGGTGCGGTGGCCCGGGGGTTCCGCCTTGAGGGCGTCCACCGCGTTCAGCGCGAGGTTGACGAGCACCTGCTGGAGCTGCACGCGATCCCCTTCTACGGGCGGCAGGTTGGGCGACAGTGCGAGATCGAGCTCGATATCGTGGTCTGCGAGCTCCCGCCGGAAGATCGGCACCGCCTCGCCGATCAGCTCGTTCAGGTCGAGCTCCGCCTTCTCGAGCTGACGCCGACCGATGAAGGTGCGGAGCTTTCGGATGATCTCCGCTGCCCGCCGGCTGTCTCCGGCGATGTCGTCGAGCGCCTCGCGTATCGCTTCCTTTCCAACCCGGGGGTCGGACAGCATCTGGCTGCTCACGACGGCGTTCCCCACGATCGCCGTAAGCGGCTGGTTGAGCTCGTGCGCGAGGGAGCTGGCCAGCTCGCCTGCGGTGGCGAGACGACCCATGTGCTCCAGCTCTCGCTGTCGTCGCCGGGCCCTGTCCTCGGCTTCCTCGCGCTCGCGTATCTCGCGCAGCAGGCGACGGCTTCGCTCCTCCGCCGCGTGCATACGGCGGCGGACGTACGCGACGATCAGGATCGCGGCGATCAGCGCCGCCACGCCCCGGACGAGGGGGAGCTGCCACCAGGCGTGCCTCACTCGAAGTCGCACGCTGCTCGGAGCCTCGCTCCACACACCGTCCACGTTGCGCGCCAGGACCTGAAACTCGTACCGGCCTGGCGGGAGGTTGGCGAAGCGGGCGACACGGCCGGAGCCGGCATCCTCCCAGTGCTCGTCCAGGCCCAGCATCCGGTAGCGGTAGCGGACCCCCCGGCCACCGGGCAGCCCCGGGGCCGCGTAGCGTATCGTCACGGCTCCGGACCCCAATGGTACCACGAGCGGATCCGCTCCACTCACCTCTCCGCGGGCCGCCGCCACACCGTCGAAGCGAACGCGGGGGGCGACCGTGTCATACGGGAAGGTGGCTGCGTCCAGCGAGATCAAGCCGTCGATAGTTGCGAACCACGCCGTTCCATCGGCGTCCAGCCATCCGGCGGGCGCTCCCCCGTTCCCCTCCGGAACTCCATCACGCGGGCCGAAAGTGACCCCGTCGAGCTTCGCCGAGGTCCCATCGGCGACAGAGTCGAAAGTGGCCCGGGGAGCCGTGAACACTCCCAGGTTCCCCAGGAGCCACAGCCGATGCCGGCCGTCCTCCAGAATGGCCGAAATGGAGTTGTCGAACAGCCCGTTCGCGCGGGTGATGCGTGTGAAGGTCCCGTCGGTGAAGCGGGCGATCCCGCCGCCATACGACCCGATCCAGAGGGACCCGTCGTCATTCACGTGGAGCGAGCGGATCGGATCGAGGGGGACGCCGTCCCCCTCGCCGAACGTCTCGAAGGCCTCTCCGTTCCAGCGACTGACCGTCCCGACCTGCCCCACCCATACGTGGCCATCCGGCGTCTGCGCGAGGGACCACACGTCGGCGCCCGGCAAACCCAGGTCGGCACCGAACTCCACGATCGACCCCTCGGTTCCTATTCGCAGGACCTTCCCTCCGGCTCCGATCCACACCTGTCCGGCGGCGTCCTCGAGAAAAGGGGTGATGGGTCCCGGCCTCGTCTCCTCTTTCCACGACCACGTCCTCACCTTCCCGCCCGCGTAGCGAATGGCATTCGCCGCCTCACCGATCCACAGCGCGCCTTCGGAATCACGCATGAGACCGTTCACGCAGTTCGTCTGAAGACCCAACTGCGGTCGGACGTATCGATGCAGATCGGACCCGTCCCAATGCAGCACACCGTGGCAACCCCCTCCGAGCCACACCCCGCCGCTGCCGTCGCCGACCACGTGGTGGACTCCTCGCTGCGGGAGTCCCTGCTCGATCCCGAGGCGACTCGCCGTCGCCATCGATATCCTTGACACGCTTCCGTCGAGGCCGGTGATCCACACGTCCCCCAGGCGGTCCACGTGCAAAGCGGTCGTCTCCAACGCCGCCAGCTCGTGGTCCCAGAGCGGGGTGACGTGGGTCACCCCGCCCGTCTCGGTGACTCGCAGGTGTCGCAAGCGATTCGTGTTCAGCACCCACAGGCTGCCGTCGATTCCCTCGGCCATCGCCAGAGCGAGACCGAGCGAGTCTTCGGCGAGCCCGGCCACCTGGAATGCCCCTCCGAGGACGCGCACGCCGATGCCGCCGCTGGTGGCGATCCAGAGTCTCCCAGCGCGGTCCTCGAGAAGGGCCCCGGGTCGGCCAGCCGGAAGACCGGAATCACGCGGGACGACGCTCCAGGACCCATCCGCCCATCGAGCGAGGCCAACCGGCGATGCGACCCACACTTCCCCCGTGCGCGACCGCACGACGTCGGAGATGGAGACGACGGCATCATCCTCCACGCCGAACATCACGTTGGACGTGAACGCTTCTGTCCTGCCATCGTGCACGTGATAGACGATATGGGGTCGCCACGCCCAGAAGTCGTCCGCGTACAGGCCGTCGCTCCCGATCGCCGGCCACAGCCCGTCCCTTCCGATATCGAGCCGGTCCGTGACCGCACCAGCCGACCACCGGACCACGTGGCCCTGTTCGGTGAAGACCCACAGAGACGAGTCTCGTCCGGGAGCGAGGGCCGACACGCGGCTCCAGGGAAGGTCAGGGACCCGGTCGCGGTCGTAGATGTCGAAGGACTCCCCATCGAAGCGAACGAAGCCGGCCACCGTACCCAGCCAGAGGTCTCCATCCGCGGTCTCGGTCACGGCCGTAACCGCACCCGGCAATCCATCGGCAGTCGACCACCGATCGATGGTGTGGGAGTGCTCCAGACGCGCGGGGCGCGACGTGGCGGGCTGAGCCGGCAGGGACGGCGGCCCCAGCAGAAGCAGGGCCACAACAGCCGACGGCGGAGATACGGATCGGGTGGTGAAGACACCCCGTCGGCGCTGGGTCGGAACGCTGGAGAACGACGGAAGTCGGCCCATAGGCTTCAGCCCGGCGACAAGCGGCCCGGCATGCCGGGTCGCTACAGTGGCAACGCCTCGGTCGACACGCGCTCCATCACGATCAGGAGCTTGGCGGGCACTTCCTGCCCGTTGCCGGAGAAATCGTAGGTGAGGCCCGCCGTCATGCTGAGCGCGGCCTGCTCGTCCTGGTAGAAGACTTCCCCGGAGGTGATCGACCCCGTGGTGGTCACCGTCGTGCTCGTACCGTCGATCTCGAGGATTCCGGTGATGTACTCGGAGTCACCTTCCGGCGGATCCAGTCGGATGGTGAAATCCCCGTTCCCGGGGGAAGCGAAGGTCACCTCGTAGTCGAGTCCGATCAGATCGACGTTGCCGAGCTTGTATCCCGCCAGATTCTCGATGCGGGCCTCCGATGCCACCCAGGTGCCCTGCAGATTCGAGACGTAGACCTCCGTGGCGGACTGGCAGCCGATCGCGCCAAGGAGGGCGACGACGATGGCGCTCCGGTTCAGCCCGCGGCCGGATCCGATGTTCATTCCCCCTCCGTTTCCCGCGCCTTTCTGCCGAGACGTTACGCAGAACAATAATGGCGGGTCCGCTAAGGCGCGAGAGCTTTCAGCGGGGGAATTCGACCCGTATGCGAATGCCGTGATGATCCGAGTGGTAGCGCTCCTCCAGGCGGGCATAGGTGCCAGCCAACGCCCGCGGAGCGCGAGCGGGCCCCTCGCGCACGAGGATGTGATCCGTCGGAAAAGCTCCGCGCGTGGGCCGGTCGAGCGGCGGCGGTGAATCCGGAAACAGGTCCCGGAGGCGAAGGAGCGTGGTTTCATTGTCCGACCAGGTGTTGAAATCACCGGCGAGTATCGTGGTCACGCCGGCCTCGTCCCAGTTCCCTTCCGCTTGAGCGCCTTCCTCCATTAGCCGCAGGGCGTCGGCCACCGCGAGGCCCTGGCGGAGGCGCGTTCCGTTGCCCGTCACGAGTGTGCGGGCGGGGGGACTGGCGCTCGTCAGATGCAGGTTGACGAGTCGCACGCCGCCGCCTTCCGCGTCCCTCACGGTTGCCGCCACGGCCACCCTGCGGGCGGCCTCATAGGGGAGCTCGATGAACCGGACGTCCGACAGCGGAAGCGTGGAGAGGATCGCCACCCCCCGGTCTTCGCGCTTTCCTGCGTCGGATCTGGCGCCGTTTCTCGCCGCCGCCACGTAGACCAGGGCGAGTCCGCATCCGTCTGACACTTCGACGATGTCGGGACGCGCGCCCGGCCGGTCGTCTTCCGCCACGGCGCGAGGAATCACGCCCCTCTCCGGGGTCTCGGGAACCTGGGCCGACCTGCGGAACGCCTCCTGAACCAGGAGGATGAAGTGGCCGGCTTCCGGAGCGAGTGCCGACCGGGGGCCGGCGCACCGCAGACCGACCTCGCGTTCGAGGAAACGCTGCAGCTCTCCCCCGCCGGCGGCGACGTTCCACGACAGCACGGTGACCACGTCTCCGGGACGGAGCACGTCGAAGGCGCCGGGCGGCTGCTCCCGGACCAGCTCGGGACCGACGGTCACGCACCAGTCCTCGAGCCGGTCGTTGTCAGCCGGAACCTCCGGGAGGTACCACTCGGGGCCGCCGGCGCCGGGACAGGAACGTCCGGGGACCGGCGCGGGCGTCATCCGGTACGAGGACATGCAGGCGGAGAGGGCCAGGATAGCCGCCACGACCGGAAGCGTACGGGCCGGACGCCGGTCCATCAGAAGCTCACCGACAGCGGGACCGTCATCGTGAACTCCGGGTCGCCGGCCGCCTGAGCGTCGATTCCCCGCACCAGCCACTCGGCCAGACCCCCGAGCGCCAGCCCCGCGGCGGCCGCCCCTATCAGGTCCGGCGTGTCGAACGAGTCCATCAGGCCCCAGGCCATGAGGCCGACGGCCGAGCCTCCCAGGAAGCCGATCGCCGATCCGGCAGGCGCGGCTCCGATCGCACCTCCGAAAAGGCCCACCGTCGCCACGTCCGGCCACCCGAAGCGTTCCGCAGCCGACTTGAGCACGAGGCCCGCAGCGGCACCGGCGAGGAAACCGATGCCGGCGCCCGCCGCCGCGTCAGCCAGCCGGTCCGAGTCGGCGGCGCCCAGCATGGCTCCACCCGCTAGCCCCACGGCGCCGCCGCCTATCGCGCTCCAGCGCACACACGCGGGGCCGGGACGCGACTGAGCGCAAGGAACCAGGGACCCGGCGAAGGCCAGCGTCGCGCCCGACGCCAGCCCGAGCGCTCCGCCGGTCGCGGCGGACGAGGTCGAGCCGGACGCCTGCGCGATGCACACGGCCGGCGTCCTCACACACGCCATAAAGAGCAGCACCCCGACCCGGGCAAGTCGCAGGTTGCGTCGACACGCCGGCGTTGCTAGATGCAAGGGGTCTTTCCGGTGCCGGTGGATTCCGTCCCCTCCCGAGAGGAGACCATGGTCGGCGCAGCTCGGGTTCTCAAGCCTGTCCTGGCTTCTCTCGCGGCATCCGCGCTTCTTCTGTCCTCGACCGCTTCACCGGCGCGGGCGCAGGTGGACTTCGGCCTCACGGCCGGCCCCACGATTGCCGACTTCACGGGAAGCTACGTCGACCACTCGATTCGCACATGGGGATTCACCGGCGGGGCCTACGTGGAGTGGCACCTCTCGCCGCGATTCTCCCTCGAGGCCGCGTTCGGAATCGCGCAGATGGGCGCTTTCGAGGTCGAGACTCCGCTGCGAGGCGATGCCTACGACTATCGCACCTCGAACATGCAGATCCCGCTCGCGGCCGTCTATCGGGTCCCCCTTTCCGGCGAGGCCTGGGGCTTCAGGGTGTTCGCCGGCGGCGCCCCGGTGTTCAACACCGGGTGCGACGTGAAGCCCTCGACCCAGTTCTCGTTCGACACCGAATGCTCGGCGGACACGCCCGGGGGCGAGATCGCGAGCAGCGACATCCTGATCCAGTTCGGCATCGGGGTCGATCGGCTGTTCGGGGGAGGCTCAGGACTCGGGTTCGATGCCCGCTATTCGATCGGCACGAGGAACCTGTGGTCGGAGGCGGAGGACAACGACCTGACGGCGAAGAACGGAGTGCTGGACATCAAGGTGCGGTTCTTCCTGCCTCTCGAGGGGCCCCGGTCATGAGGCCCGCGGGGACGCGCCTGCTGCGAGCGACGGCGGGCCTGTGTCTGGTCGCCCTCGCTTTCGCGCCCGGCATCCGGGCGCAGGACCACGGCAACCCGGAGTCGTTCTGGCGCGCCACGGGCTACCTCTGGTACGCCAACATCGACGGCACGAACTACCTGGGAGACTCGACGGTCGTCGTCGGCGACTCGAGCTCCCTGTATGCCAGTTTCGCGGGCGAGGTCGAGGCCGGGAAAGGCCGATTCCGCGGTATCGCGAAGTTCGCCACCACCAGCCTCGCCGGCAGCGGCCCGCTGGACGGACCCGGCGTCCCCGACGGCGCGCTGATCGATTACGACTTCACCTGGACGACGGCGACGCTTCTGGCGGCCTGGCAGACGGGACGCTTCGAGTCCAGCGAGGCCTTTCAGCTGTTCGCGGGCCTCAGATACGTGCACCAGGCCCAGGACCTGAGCGGCAGTGCCGGCGCGGTCTCGCAGGACTGGGTCGAGCCGGTGGCCGGGGCCGAATACTTCGTCGAGATGGGCGGGCCGTTCTGGGTCATCGTGGACGGCGACCTGGGCGGGTTCCTGTTCGGCTCGCAGTTCACGATGCGCGTGGGCGCCGAGCTCGGCATCCGGGTGGCCGGACCGGTCCACCTGTCCCTCGCCTACGATTACCTGCAGACCGAGTACGGGAAGGAGGGGGCGGAGTACCGGTGGGACGAGGGCGTCGGCCAGGGGTGGTTCTTCGGCCTCACGGTGAAGCGATGAGCACGGCACGAGGATTCGGGGCGCTGATCGCGCTGGCCGCGGCCTGCCTGGCGACGGCGGGGCCATCCTTCGGGCAGGAGGCGGTGCGGGCCGTCGATCGGCCCGACGGGCTCGGCGTCGGCGCGTATCCTTCTCCGCTCCTCGACACACCCCCGCTCGCGCTCCGCCCGCTCGACGCATCGGGCGCGGCGCCCCCGGGTCTCGAGACCGGCCTCCCCGGACCGCAGGACGACGGGGCGTTCTGCTGCGACAGACGACACTTCTGGCCCGCTATCGGGGAGGTCGGAATCCTGCTCGTCGTGCCCTGGTACTTCAACCGCCACGTGGCGGACGATTCGACGGCGGTGCTGTCCGGCGACTCCTGGAAGCGCAACATCATCGAGGGAATGGAGTGGGACCGGGACGCGTTCAAGACGAACATGTGGGCGCACCCGTACCACGGCTCCACGTACTTCAACTCCGCCCGGGGCAACGGCTACGACTTCTGGCAGTCGGCGGCCTTCTCGTGGGGCGGGAGCTTCCTGTGGGAGACGTTCGGCGAGAACAACCGCCCAGCGATCAACGACTGGATGTCCACGGCGCTCGGAGGGATCGCGCTCGGTGAGACGCTGCACCGGTTCTCGGTGATGATCTGGGACAACTCGGCGACCGGCTTCGGGCGCACCATGCGCGAGCTGGGGGGATTCCTGGTCAACCCGATGGGAGGGTTCAACCGGCTGGTGCGCGGCGAGTGGACGAAGATGGGGCCCAACGCGGAAGGCAGGTTCCCGACGACCAGCGCGGGCGCCCTCCGGGCCGGCTACCGCTGGATCGGCGAGGGCGGCAGATCGGAGCCGTCGAGCGGCGGCTTCGTCTCGTTCGACTATCTGTATGGAGACGCGTTCAAGGACTTCGGTAGTCCGTTCGACGCCTTCGAGTTCACCGCCCAGCTGTACGGCAACAACGAGGTTCAGCGGCTCGGGCTGGCGCACCTCTCGGCGTCGCTGTACGGCACGGAACTGAAGCGGACCGAGAAGGCGGATCACGTCTTCCACTTCGCGCAGCACTTCGATTACGTCAACATCCAGACGCTGGAGACGGGCGGCTCGAGCCTGAGCGCCACGTTCCTGTCGCGCTGGACCCTTTCCGACCGCTGGAAACTGGTCACGCGCTTCGAGCCGTCAGCCCTCCTGATATGGGGCGTTGACTCGGAGTTCTCCGACTTCACGCAGAGGGACTACGACTTCGGGAGCGGGGCCGGCCTGCGGGCGCACGTGGACCTCAGGAACAGCAGCGGGGCGAACGTTGGCCTCTCCTACCTGCTGCTGTGGCAGCACACCCTGAACGGAGCGATCGGCGACCACGTCCTGCAGCTGGGCGGCATCCAGGCCTTCGTGCCGATCTACAGGAAGCTGGGCCTCGGTGCCACCGGGTTCCTCAACGTGAGGGACAGCTACTACCGGGACTACCCCGACGTCTTCCGCCGGAATCCCGAGGTCAGGGCCTACGCCGCCTGGTCGTTCGAGTAGGCGGGGCGACCCTCAGCGGCGCACCCACACCAGGAAGGCACCGCCGGGCACCCACAACTCATGGGTCCCGCCCGGCAGGACCGCGTACTCACTCGGGACGCCCGCCAGGTCGACGCTCGACGTGCCCGCAACCTGGAGCCATTCCCCGTCCGGGAGATCGAACCTGAAGCTGCCGCCGTATTCCCCGCTGTTGGCGAGCACCAGCACCCGCTCTCCCACCACGTAGCCGAGCAGCGTCTCCTCGTCCGGCGTGATCCAGCGGTAGTGCCCCTCCGGCACCTCGGCGACGCGAAACACCTCGCCGTACCCGGAAAAGCGGAGCCGCAGCAGGCCGCGCCACCAGTCCCGCATGACCTCCGCATCCGAGCCGGGGACGAGGGACTCCCACAGGAAGCGGTTCGGGGCCCTCAGGTTGTAGGTGTCGTCCCGCCCCTTGAAACGGATCGGCCCGCCGGCGGCCTCCACTTCGACGTCCTCCAGCGGGGCCAGCCCCTTGGAACGGAGCATCTCCGTGCCGCCGTGGATCACGACCGGCCCGGCCGAGGTGAGCAGCAGGCCCGCCGCGATCCGCATGGCGCCGAGGTTCACGCCCTCGAGCCCGTTGTGGTCGTGCAGCGCGTACCGGTCGGCGAGCGCCCAGTTGTCGTGGATGTCGAGGTACGAGATCCCGTCCGTGGACAGCGGCTCCTCGTCGTAGTCGTTGGCCAGGGCCTGCATGGCACCCGCGCGCGCGTAGCCGCCGCCGGCCCACCCCCGGTCCTTCTCGTCGAACGGACTCCCCTTGAAGGCGTTCCGTGCGTCATCCTGGAAGAAGGTGATCGGCGCGTTCTCCTTGTACCACGCCCATTCCGGGTTCGCCGCGACATCGGGGTCGGTGGGGGCGATCCAGGGCTCCCCGTAGATGATCAGGTCCGCCGGGAGCTCCCGCTTGACCGCGAGCAGCGTCTGCCTGTCGATCTGACCGGCGAGGTCGATCCGGAAGCCGTCCACGCCCAGCTCCTCGACCCAGTGCCGCAGCTGGTCGAGGATCCAGCGCCGCACCATGGGGCGCTCCTCTGACTTGACTTCGTTCCCGAACGGACCGATGTGCCCGAGCTCCTCGTCCGTGCGGTAGTAATAGGGAAGGTCGAACACGTTGAACCCGAGCAGCAGGTGCCGGCCGTCCATGTTCTCGCCCGTGTGGTTCGGCACCACGTCGATCACCACGGCGATGCCGCGCTCGTGGAACGCGCGCACGAGGGACTTGAACTGCTCCCGCTCGGCTCCCGGGCCGGCGTCCCGCGACCGGTAGCGGCTCTCCACGGCGAAGGCGTGCGTCGTGCGGTACCCCCACTGGTAGTTCTCGCGGTCGATCCCCATCGCCTTCGCGAACGGATCGTCCGCGAAGGCGGCCCTCCACTCGTCGTCCGGGTAGTGGAAGTACTCCTGCACCGGCATCAGGTGAACCACGTTCACCCCCAGGTCCACGAGGTGGTCGAAGCCGATCGGCTCGCCCTGCGCGTTCCTGAGGCCGTGGCGGGTCATGGCAGGTATGGTGCCCGTCTCGTCCGGCCCGACGGGCAGGAGGTCGGTGAAGTCCTGGACATGGACCTCGTAGGCGACCACGTCCTCCATCCGCGGGCGGCCGCCCACCACGGGCGGCGGCGGGGGTCCGTCGCTCCACACCATGGACCTGCCATCCGAGCCATCGTTGACCCGCGAGTACGGATCCGAGACGTGGACCGGGTGCTCCTCGAAGAACCAGTTCCCGGGATCGGGCGGACCGTGCACCGTGAAGTCGTACCAGGTGCCCGTCAGGTCCCCGGGCTCCGTCGCCTCCCACACGCCGTCGCCGTCCTTCGACATCTCGATCGTCCGGTAGGCGTCGGCCGCCGCGGCTTTCGCGTCGCGGTACAGGTACAG
>CANPVW010000015.1 GCA_947581745.1 Candidatus Benthicola azotiphorus | reverse complement strand
ATCTACTCGGGCCTCAACTCCGACGTGCTGGGCGCGCTGGTGACGACGGTCGCCGGAATGAACGTCGAGCGCTTCCTGGAGCAGCGCGTGCTGGAGCCGCTGCACATGGCGGACACGCATGTCTCCTTCTCGCCCGATGCGGATTGGGCGGGACGCGTGCCCTCATCGTACCGGAGCTGGGGAGGCGCGTCGTGGGAACGCTGGTGGAACCCGGCGCGGCCTCACGAGTCGGCGTGGTTCAGCCCCGCGGAAGACCTGTTCGGAAGTGCGTTCGACTACGCCCGTTTTCTGCAGGCGTGGATGGATCGGGGCATGATCGGAGACCACCGGCTCCTGGACGGAGTGACGGTCGAGCGAGCGCTGGCCGATCCCGAGGCGGGGGGCGGAAGCCCGCGCCGCGCCCGCTGGTATGGAATGCAGTGGGAGATCTTCCTGCCGCCGAGCGAGCCCGGGATGCTCCCGACGTTCGGGCACCGGGGAGCGACCGGCACGCTCGGAATGGCAATCCCGCAGCAGCGGGCGATCGTGATCTACCTGACGAATTGCCAGGAAACTGAAGTCGTCGATGAGGTCATCGACGCGTCACTGGAAATGCTCGGGAGTTGAACATGGCCGAAATGAAGATCAGCAACGGTCCGCTCAAGCTCACGCTGACGGACGACAAGGGGCGGGTCGTGGCGGCGCTGCGCTATCCCCGGGTCCGCTGGGGGATGCTCGTCATCGAGAGCGAAGACGCCGAGTTCGATGCCGTCGTGCTCGGTGGCAATCGCGTGCGGCTGGAGAAGCGGCAACCTTCTGAGGGCAGCGAGAACGCGGACGACGGGGACAAGGGAGCGGACGGGAGGCCCGACTGGGATCCGTTCCGCGAGATCGAGTGGGGCGTCCGGGACTTCCTCCACAAGCTGGGCGAAGCCCTCGGCGTCTGATCCTCCGGTGCGCCCGGCGCACGGCCGGGCGCACGCGAGAGGCCCTCAGCTCCGTCAGTTGCCGAGAGGGAAAGCCGCGCCGGCGAGGAACTGCCAGGCGCTCATCTTCGAGTTGCCGAGCTGCAACGCATCCGTGAGGCCGAGGTCGTAGCGGGCGTCGAACACGATGTCGAGGTTGCCCATGTCGAAGTCGAGCCCCGCGCCGAAGAGCATGTCGAACAGAACGCCCTTCGTCTCGAAGACCCCGCCGATCAGATCGGAGTCGCAGTCGATCGAAGCGCTGCCGCCGTCCATGGTTCCCTTCAGCTTGCAGCTCGCCTTGAAGCTCGCCTGCGGACCGGCGAAGATGCGGGGCGTCACGCTTCCGCCCGTATCGAAATGCAGGCCGACGAGCACCGGGACGTCGATGTAGTCGAGCGCTACGGTGGCGGAGTTGCCGCCATCGCTCTCGCTGAACCCCTTCATCGAATAGAGGAGCTCGGGCTGGAAGTAGAACATCGAATTCGGCAGCGACACCGTGAGGTGCCCTCCACCGATGAACGCGGTGCGGCGTCCCGGAGAGTCTCCGTCACCGTTCAGCGTCGCCAGGTTCACGCCCGCCTTCACTCCCAGGTCCAGGTTCACCCCGCCGCCGTCCTGAGCCATCAGCGCGGCCGGCGTGAGGGCCAGAGTGCTCAGCACCAGACCGGTTCTCAAGAACTTGAGCATGATCGTCATCCTCGTGTGCATTGGATTTCCGGCCGGCGACCATCGGCGGCCGCGGCTCCGTACCCCCATCGTGCAAGCAGCCGGCCAGGCCCACGAGGCCAGGGTCGAGAGTCGTAATCCCTTGTAAACACGTTACGTACGATGCATGTGAAGGAAGGCGAATATTCTCATGCGAATCGTCCTCGCGGCCGTTTGACGAAAGCCGCGCGTTTTGCGATGCTGGATCGAGTGGACCTTCGGGTGTGGTTTCCCGTACATCCGGGGCACGAGGCGGCTTACGGGATCCAGTGCGGGGAGGGGACAGTCCATGCAGCTCATCCACGACATGCGTTCCGCGGTTCGAAGCCTGCGGCGAGCTCCGGGCTACGCGGCCGCCTTCATTCTGACGCTCGGCCTGGCGATCGGCGTGAACAGCGCCGTGTTCAGCGTCGTGAACGGCGTGCTCCTCAAGCCCCTGCCCTTCCAGGATGCGGATCGGATCGTCTACCTGCAGCAGCCCGCCGTCACCGCCGGAGTCCAGAACGCCGACTTCTCGTTCGAGGAGGCGGCCGACTACAGGGACCAGGTGTCCGCGTTCGAACAGGTCGTGGAATACGGTGACTGGACGTTCAGCGTCGTACCGGGCGGGGACACCGAACCGCACCGGGCGATCGGCGGCCTCGTGACCGCCAACTACTTCCCGGTCCTCGGAATGCGCGCGACTCTCGGACGCACGCTCGATGCGGCGGACGACGTGCGGGGCGCCGAGCCGGTGATGGTGCTCACCCACGAGTACTGGGCGCGCGCCTTCGGCGCGGACCCGCAGGTGCTCGGCACACACGTGGAGCTGAACGGCACCCTCACGCGCATCGTCGGAGTCCTGGAGCCGGGGATGCACTATACCGGCAGCCGGAGGCAGGATTTCTACGTCAACTACGCCACCAACGACCACTATCAGAGCGCGACGATGGAGGACGACCGGACGCACCGGATGACCGACGTGTTCGCCCTCCTCGCGCCCGGCGCCACGCTGGAGGGGGCGCGGGCCGAGACGGAAACAGTGATGCGCCGTCTGCACGCCGCCTATCCTGACGCCTACCCCGAGTCGCTCGGATTCGGGATCTCCGTGACCCGCTGGCAGGACGAGCTGACTCGCGAGGCGAGACCTGTGCTCCTCCTCCTCATGGGAACGGTGATCGCGGTCCTCCTGCTGGCCTGCGCCAACCTGGCGAACCTGACGCTCACGCGGCTCATCGGGAGGGAGGGAGAGCTGGCGACCCGCGGGGCGCTCGGCGCCACGCCCGGGGCACTGCGCCGCTCCCTGATGGCCGAGAACCTGTTGCTCTCGGCGGGCGGAGCCGCACTCGGGCTGGCCCTCGCCCTGGCGAGCCGCGGGGCGCTCTCGGCCTACGCCGCCCGCTTCACGGTGCGGGCGCAGGAGGTCGCGATCGACACGAACGTCTTCCTGTTCACCCTCGCCGCGGGTGTCGGCGTGGCCATCCTCCTGGCGCTGCTTCCCGGCATGCCCGTCGCGCCGCAGCCGGGCGCCACGGCCGGCGCCCGGAGCACCGGAGGCCGGGCCCGCCGGCGGGCGCAGCGTGGGCTGGTGGTGACGCAGCTGTCGTTGTCCTTCGCTCTCCTGGCGGGGGCGGGGCTGCTGGTCCGCAGCCTGCTGGCGCTCCAGTCGGTGGACCCCGGCTTCGAGACCGAGAACGTCCTCACGATGCAGGCC
Organism: Candidatus Benthicola azotiphorus; assembly: GCA_947581745.1. Lineage (GTDB taxonomy): Bacteria > Gemmatimonadota > Gemmatimonadetes > Palauibacterales > Palauibacteraceae > Benthicola > Benthicola azotiphorus. The sequence continues at coordinate 1,652 of CANPVW010000015.1, read as the reverse complement.
TTCCGGAGCTTCGCCTCCACCGGAAGCCAGATCGAGGAAAGCGACTTCTTCAAGCAGGTGGTGGACCGGGTCGAGGCCTTTCCGGGAGTGACGGGCGTGGGCGTGGCCAGCTGGGCGCCGCTGACGGGCCAGAACGCGATCGCGTGGCGGTTCCGCGTGGAGGGTGAACCGGAAGACCCGTCGATCTCCATCCAGGCGACGATCAACAACGTGACGCACGGCTACTTCAGCGTGCTCAAGCCGCCCCTGCTGTCCGGCCGGTACATCGAGCACATGGACATGGCCATGTCCGACAGCGTGGCCGTGATCAGCGAATCGCTGGTGAGGGCGAAGTTCCCGGAGGACGATCCGATCGGAAGGCGCATCGCGTGGTCCTGGGACGGCCAGAACTGGGGGCCCTGGAGGCGGGTGGTGGGGGTCGTGGCCGATGGCCGGGTGCGTGGCCTCGGCCAGGAGCCCATACCGGCGGTGTACGTCCCGGCCGAGCAGGCCTCGTACGGACAGACTCTGGTGATCTCGACCCGCGGCGAGCCCGGTCCCCTGGCCGGCGAGGTGACCACCGCCGTACACGAGCTCGATCCGACTCGACCCGTGGACCGGATCCGCACGGTGGAGGACCTCGTCGCCGAGGATGTCGCCCCGGCGCGCCTCAACGCCACGCTCTACGGGGCCTTCGCGATCCTCGCGCTGGCGATCGCCGCGGTCGGAGTGCTGGGAGTGCTCGCGTTCTCGGTCAGTCAGCGCACGAAGGAGTTCGGCGTGCGAATGGCGATCGGGGCGGACCAGGTCCGGGTCCTGAGGACCGTGCTCGGAGAGGGGATCGCCCTGATCGCGGCCTCGCTGATGCTCGGCGGGGTCGTGGCGCTGCTCGGTGGCCGCCTGCTCTCAGGGCTTCTGTTCGGGGTAGCTCCCCTGGATCCGGCCTCGTTGGCCCTCGCGGCCCTAGCCCTCGGCAGCGTGGCGCTCGTCGCGGCGCTGATCCCGGCGCGCCGCGCGACCCGCATCGACCCGATCGAAGCGCTGAGGGCCGAGTAGGAGCCGAATGACGCCGGCGTGACGGCCGCCCCGCATCCTCGTATGGACGCTCAGAACGAGGTAAGGCTGTCATGCTGATATTCATCATCATCGTCATGGTGCTCATCGGGCTCGCGTACGCCGATTACTGTCTGATCGACAACACGGCGCACTTCGGGATCTGCTACGGGAAGCTCGCCGAGGCCGAGGAGTCGCGCGCCAACGGGTCAATCCGCGAAGCGGATGCCGTCGCGCCGGCGGACACGGCCGGGGATGCGGCCGATCGACCTCTTCCGGGCGCTGCGGGTCTCGCCTCCGAGCCGGGGATCGAGGCGGCGCACCGCCCGTTGCGGCTTCCGGCACCGGCCTGGCTGCTCCAGGACCTCGAACCGGTGCTGGAACTTCAACAAACGCCGTAGGTTGTGACGGATGTGATGTCGAATCGTGGGACCCACCGTCCGATCGCGGGATGGGCCGTTCGCTCCCCGCGTAACACCGGCGACACACCCGGTGTGGCCTCGCCTCCACACCCCGGCCCGGCGGACCTCGACCCGGGTCCGGACCGCCGGGAAAGGCCCGTGAATCGGGGCCTTCGAGGGGAAACGGGCTCGCCCGGCTACGGAACCCCCGAGATCCGG
>CANPVW010000014.1 GCA_947581745.1 Candidatus Benthicola azotiphorus | reverse complement strand
GGCTCAGCCGCCTGCTCCAGAGAATGGTGTTCGGGGTGAGCGTCAAGGACCCGGCCGTCTTCGCCCTGGTCGCCCTCTGCCTGACGCTCGTCGCCATGGCGGCCGGCTACGTGCCGGCGCGCCGGGCCACCCGGGTCACGCCGATGCAGGCGCTGCGAGAGGAGTAGTTTCTGTAGGATCCTGGCCGATGGTGTGGTCGGGCTGAGGGCCTTGTGGCGAGGCTGAACACACCTGCCCGTTGCGGGGAAGTGGGAGGTCTGGATCGGTGTTCAGGGCCGCGAACTGTCACAGGAGCCCTTGACGGGTTTGGGGGCTCGCGATCGGTCGAGTCCGGGACCGGCCCCGTAAGCGGCCCCTGACGCCTGCCTTCTTCTCTCTCCCGCACGTCCTCCCGCAAATGCAGCTCATTTGCCCTCCCGAGGCGGGTTTGTGGCCCTCCGCGCAACGTCGAGTCCCGAAAACCGGCCCCGTATATTGAGGATACAATTTCGGTATCTGTTCGGTATACACGGAGGAGGCTCGATGATCGGCTACGCCACCCACGTTCCCGTTACCGTCCACCTCCGGGAGACGGCGCATGTGTACGCGGCTACCGCGTCCACACCGGCTCCCGCACTCGACCCGTCTACTGACGTCGACGCGCTCGAAGCGCTGGAAGAGGAGATCGTGGTCCTGGCGGCGCACCTGCACGCGGCGGAGCACCGGTTCCTGACCCTGGTGGCCGAGTACGATCGCCGGCAGGGCTGGAAGCTGGCAGGCCACCGGAGCTGCGCCCACTGGCTCGCCTTCCGGTGCGGGTACGATCCGGGTACGGCGCGCGAGAGGGTGCGGGCGGCCCGGGCGCTGGCAGTTCTTCCCAAGACCAGCGCCGCCATGAGCCGGGGTGAGCTCTCGTTCTCGAAGGTGCGCGCCCTCTCTCGTGTGGCCACGCCCGAGAACGAGACGGGTCTGCTTGACCTGGCCCGGGGCAGCACCGCCGCCCAGCTCGAGGAGATGGTGCGCGGCTTCAAGCTGGGGAGCCGGCAGGCGGAAGTGGACCGGGAGAAGGAACGCTCCGAGAGACGTTCTTTCTCGGTGTTCCCCGACGAGGAGGGCATGTACGTGGTGAAGGGACTCGTCACGCCCGAGGTGGGAGCCCTTCTGATGCGGGCGGTGGAAGCAGCCGGCGACGCCCTCTACCGTGAGAAGGGAGCAAAAAGCGTTTCATATGAAGCGTCTCCGAGGGAAGGTGCCCGGAGAAGGGCCGACGCCCTGGCGCTCGTGGCCGGGCGGGCCCTGGCGGCGGGCTTCGACTCTTCCGCCGACAGCTCCGCGCGTGCCCCCTTGAGTGGCACGCGCGCGGAGCGCTACCAGGTACTGCTCCACGTCGATACCGAGACCCTCTCGGAAGACGGAGGCCTGGGTCAGTCGGAGCTGGAAGACGGGACACGCGTTTCCGCGGAAACGTCCCGGCGGCTGGCGTGTGATGCCTCGGTGGTTCGCATAGGTCACGCTTCGGACCGGTCCGTGCTGGATGTGGGCCGAAAGAGACGCACCATTCCGCCGGCCGTGCGCCGGGCGCTTGAGGTCCGGGACCGGGGGTGCCGGTTCCCGGGCTGCGGTTTGAGGTTCACGGACGCGCACCACATCCGGCACTGGGCGGACGGAGGGGAGACGAAGCTCGAGAATCTCATGCTGCTGTGCAGCTATCACCATCGGCTGCTGCACGAGGAGGGCTGGAAAGTGGAGTGGTGGGGCAAGGACCGGCAGCCGGCGTTCATGGATCCGAGGGGTCATACCCACGTGGGCCGGCCACGGGAGGCGCCGGCCCTCGAGCCGGACCCTGTCAAAGCCCTTATTGAGGACACCCGCCGCCGCGGCGCCGATCCCGACTTCTACACCCCCGGGGCACGCTGGAAGCGCGAGGCCGACATCCCCGACGAAGTCTACTTCAAGGCCAAGGAAGCCATCGGGGGATGGTGAACAGGAGTCGGCTGGCCGCGCAACGGCTTCGGCTGGCTCACGGCTGGTCAATCCCTGGAGCCGGTACTCCGAGATCGCGGCAGATCTTAGACGCCAGATAGTCGTTGATGTCGCGGTGGCTGGGAACAGCGGACGTCTTGTTGCGGGCCGGGTTGAAGTGCTTGCTCCCTTCTCTGAGGAGCTCACAGTGGTGGGCGCGGAGGTGACGGATCAGGACACGGCGCTTCACCCCGCCCCAACTCGGAGTGGCTCTCGGATGTCTCCTTCGGTCTCTTCCCGGCGTACCATCTCCCGATTCGCATCTAGGACGAGTTGTACGGCTTCCTTGAGGTTGGAGCGGGCCTCTTCCAGCGTCGCGCCCTGAGAGTTGGCGCCCGGCAGTTCCTCCACCCAGGCGATGTAGCCTTCGCGCACTTCCCGGAAGACAGCCGTGAATTCCATGTACAATTCTCACCCTCCTCGTTGTCTGGTTTGGCCCCGGCTCTCATAAGATGCTCAACAGCGGGCTCTTTCCCAACCGATCCGTGTATGCTCGTATCGATCCGTGACCCCAACGCGAGGTGATCGATGCGGCGCAACTCTCTTCCCGGCTGGCTCGCGAGCGCGCTGGCTCTGGCTCTCCTTTCCCTCGGCTCCCCGTCCCCGGCCGGCGCCCAGGCCCCCGAGGTCGGCGGAACCCTGATCGTGGTGAACAAGGGCGCCAGCTCCGCCAGCATCGTCGACGTCAGCAGCGGTGAGATCCTGAAGACGCTTCCGACGGGGAAAGGCCCGCACGAGGTGGCGCTGTCGGACGACGGCTCGATCGCCGTCATCACGGACTACGGCGAGAACACGGGAGGAAACACGCTCACCGTGATCGACGTCCCCGGACTGGCGGTGGCGCGCACGATCGACCTCGGATCGCACCACCGCCCGCACGGCATCGCCTTCATGCCCGGAGACGAGGTCGTCGCGGTGACGACCGAGGCGAGCGGCGACGTCCTGCTCGTGAACGTGGGCAGCGGCGAGATCGTCTCGGATCTTCCCACCGAGGGCGACGTTTCGCACATGCTGGCCGTCCCGGGAAGCGCCGACCTGATCTACACGAGCGACATGCGGGACGCCACGGTCACCGAGATCGAAGTGGCGCGAGGCGCGGTGGTGAAGAAGTTCAAGGTCCCCGTGACCCCGGAGGCCGTCGGAGTGACCCCCGACGGATCCGAAGTGTGGGTCGGCAGCAACGAGCTGGGCATCGTGTCGGTGATCGACACGGAGAGCGGCGAGGTGGAGCAGGCCCTCGAGGGGTTCGGGTGGCCGTACCGGATCGTGTTCAGCGAGGATGGCGAGACGGCGCTCCTTCCGGACCTGCGAGGGAACGAGCTCCGGATCGTGGACGTTTCCACCCGCACGGAAAAGGAACGCGTGTCGCTCCCGGGCGGCGGGCCGCAGAGCGTCGTGTTCTCCGCCGATGGCAAGTACGCCTTTCAGTCGCTGAGCCAGAAGGACCGGATCGCCGTGATCGAGCTCGACACCGGCACCGTGGTCGGCTACCTGCCCGCGGGCGACGGGCCGGACGGCGTGGCGCATACGGCGCGGGTGGTGAAATAGGATGCATCGGTCGTGGCCCCGCGGAGTCCGAACCGCAACGGGCGTGATCCTGCTCGGACTGATCTTCGCCCCTGGATCGGCGTCCGCCCAGGAAGTGCGCTCGCCCGTGAACCTCACGAATCACCCGTCGGAAGACCGGCATCCCGCCTGGTCGCCGGCGGGAGGCGCCCTCGCCTTCGAGTCCGACCGGGACGGGAACTGGAACCTCTTCCTGATGGATCCCCGGAGCGGCAGCGTCACCCGCCTGACGGACGATCCGGCGAATGACCGATACCCGGCCTGGTCCCCGGACGGCCTCAACCTCGTGTTCTTCAGCGATCGGGACGGGAGGCCGGCGCTCTACACGCTCGGGATCCTGTCCGGGGACGTGACCTTCCTCGTGGAGGTCGACGAAGACGAGCCGTCACCCGACTGGTCGCCCGACGGATCCACGATCGCGTACGCCTCACGCGCGGGCAGCGCCCTGCAGGTATTCCTCGCGTCGTCGGATGGCTCGGAAATTCAGCGCGTGACGGACGGCCCCTACAGGAGCCTGTGGCCGCGCTGGTCCCCGGACGGGAGGCTGCTCGTTTTCTTCTCCCGACGCGACACCGCCGGCCAGGACGACGAAGTGTACCTGTGGGATCCGGTGGTGGGGGCGACCCAGCGGGTGACGAACCGCCCGGGAAACGACTTCTGCCCGGCCTGGTCGCCCGATGGCTCGCTGCTGGTAATGGCGAGCACGGGTCCGGGCGAGGATCGATCTCTCCGGATCACGGATCTGGATGGACACGAGCTTGCCGCGCTGGCCAGCGGATTCGCCCGCGTGACAGAGCCTTCGTGGTCGCCCGACGGACGGGGGATCGCTTTCGCCGCGAGAGCAGGCGACGGTAACTACGAGATCTACCGGGTGACAGTGCCGGGGGCAGTGATCGAGGCCGGGGACATGGCCTCGACGGAATCGCACTTCCAGTAGAAGCTGGCCCCGACTATCTTTTGGCCGCCCGCCGGTCCGTCGTCGGGCACCACGGGGCCGTAGCTCAGCTGGGAGAGCGCCTGGTTTGCAACCAGGAGGTCGTCGGTTCGATCCCGATCGGCTCCACTGGGTCTAAGCGGCTGTGAGACAAGAGGTTCTCGCAGTCGCTTCTCCTTTCGCAGGCCGGTTGGGCACTCGGGCGACGGGGACTCCGAGATCGTAAGTATGCCTTGTAGGCCACCTCCGGGCAGACAGCGGGCCCATACAGTTGCTGGGCGATTTCCGTCCAACCCGCGTCCTTCCTGGTGAGGGAGAGGGTGGGCGCGGGGGGTGTGCGAGAACAGGCTCACATGCTCATTGGAGCGGCCCATTGTACCGCCCCACAACGAACCGAGCCCCGCCCAAGATTACTCCGGAGCGGGGCTCGAAATGTCAGGACCTAGGGAATTCAATCAGCCCAGTAGAACCGCAGCTCCAGGTTCTTCAGACCGTTGTTGTCGTAGTTCCAGAAGTAGTTCTCGAAGCAGTTGTCGAAGAGGTAGATGTTGATGGTCTCCGAGCCTGTAGTCGAGGTGCCGACACAGGCTGCCAACTGCGGATTGGCTACGCCGTCAATCGTGATGTTCATGTACAGCAAGTTGGTCGACACATCAACGGCCCTGAATGCCGTCTGCTTGCTGAGGGTGACCCCGTTGTCGCCGCACCAGATGTCATAGCCGGTCGGATAGGGATCGTAATACTCCTCGGCACACGTCGTGATGGTCGCTGAGCCGGAGCCTGCCTTCGCCCGGGCCCAGATCGCGTACGACGGGTCGCAGGCAGTCTTTGAGTCGGCGTCGGCGCATGGATCGGGAAGCGCGAACAGGGCGCCGTTGTCATCCGTGGCGTTTGCGTCGATCACGCCGAAATCCTTATTCGGATTCGCCGTGTTCCAATCGTTGCAGCGGTCGTCTTTGTTGTAGTCATTCTCCCCGTTCGTGCTGTTGCACAGGTAGATCTTGTTCTTATCGTTGCCCTTGAGTCCGTTGTTCTTGCCGCCCGGGTTAGTGACGGTCCCACCACCCCACAGCTGGACGAAGATCCGCCGACCGTTGTTGTTGTCCATGTCGGCCGACTTGTCCTGCGGCACGCCTAGGATGTTGAGCTTGTAGTCGAAGCTCGGCACGGGGTAACCGTTGCCCAGTTCGAACTGTGCCTGATCCGCCTCTGGCTCTGTCGGCTGCTGTTGGTCGCACGCGACGAACGTGAATGCGACGAGTACCGACAGGCCTAACGCGAGTACCTTGAAGCTTCTCATCTCGAACCTCCTAGACGAGCGTGAGTCAACTTCCCTCCGACGTCTCTCAGAGAGTTGATCTAGGTGTCACAGACTGAACCCGGGGGGGAGTGAAATCGCGACCAGTCCTGCCGTGACAGTAGCGTAGCCTGATAATAGGGGAAGCGAAGCAATCCGCAACTGTAGTGTCGAGACGACATCTTGTTGCGACCATTCGACATAGGTCAACATTATTGCTAGCAGTTGACTTGTAGACACTCTCTTGGAGTTTGGCACTCGATGAACACCGGACGAGGGCGGTCGGCAAGGGGCTGTCGGGGAGTGCGCGACCGCTGTCCATGTTTCTCTACATGTTTGTACCTGCATCGAATGCAGATTTGGCGAGAATGGTCCGCATGGGATGCAGGGAGGCGCCCCATAAGATTGCATAAGATGCTGTAATAGCATTACTTACAACAGACTTTGCAACCAGGAGGTCGTCGGTAGGCTCGCACGCTCCGCGTGCTCAATGTCTCGCTTCGCTCGACGGCGATCCCGATCGGCTCCATTGGGACTAAGTGGCTGTGAGACTTGAAGTTCTCACAGTCGCTTTATCCGTATTGGTCGGGCTCCGCTTTGTGTGCCGACTCGCCGACCGGTCACCCGTACTAAGCGACCGAAACTCGGGTCGGGTGCGATTCGATGCCGATTGAGCAGGATGCCGCCCGGTCCACGCTGGATGAGCTTCAGCGGCTCATCTCCGCCGCTGGATCAGGTAACCGCTGGGCGCTCTGGCGGGCGCGGTGGGGTATCTGGAAACTGCGTCGCATCTCTCCCGATCACCCAAACAAGACCGAAATCGACCGAGCGGTGACGATGCTCCAGTGGTGGCTCACATACTTCATTCAGGCCGCCCAGGCCGAGGGAGACAGGGGCCGGGGGATGGCCAGCAGGAACGCAACGTGGTGGGTGAAGGTGATTCGGTTGCTACTGGACGATGAGGAGTATGGTCCCGGTCCTTCCTTGAAGGGGAGCGACTGATCGTCGAACCAGGCGGGAACGGGATCCGTTACAATCTGGACGTGCCGGCCGCGCGCCCCAAACGGTGCTGCGACGTCATCCTCGAGGGAGAGTATGTCGAGAAGTCGGCCGCTCGACAGCACCCTGGCGACAGGCCTCCTTGTTATTCCGACCCTCCCGTTGACCTCCCCGCTGTGGCGAGATGATCGGTCCGCCGAACCTCAAAAGGTCGTCAGAGCGACCCGGGTCCGCATGCCAGGAAGGCTCCTCTGGACATGGATGCCTGACGGGACTGGACCGACATTTCGGCCGCTGGCGTGATCAGGGCACCCTCCACACCACCGCGTGGCGTCGCCCATCCGCCTGCCGGTACACGCCCGCCACGAGACCCGTTTCGCTGAGGGCATGCGCCTCGCTGAACCAGGCAGCTCGTGCGGCCCCGAGGTCCAGGTACTGGCTCACCGCCGGTGAGACCCACAGCACGGCATGCGTGACCAGGGCCCCTTTCCGCCCCGCCGGTATCGCCGCATTCCCGGCGATCTGGCTGGCGTTGTTCAGCCCTACGACCCCGGCCGTGGAGAGGCCATCGACGCCGTAGTACGGGTCGGCGAGAAGCTGTCTCGCCCCACCGACGCCGGACCAGAAGGTGGGCCTGTAAGGACATCCGCTCGCGCAGGGAGCGGAGGCCCCGGCGATCGCTCCGTGAACGTTGATGTCCCGGGCCTTCCCGTGCACCTGTGCGTCCACGATCGCCGGAGGAGCGTCCCAGCCGGCGCCGTTGAAGGTCCAGACCACCGGCCACTCGTCGACGCCGAGGGTCCCCTGGTTGACCCAGCCGGTGATCACGTCGGCGTCGCCGATGTCGCTCACCCAAGAGACCGGGTGTGTCGCCGTACCCGGCAGCAAGACCGGCGCGGCCCAGCTGTCCGCCGACACGCGGCGCCATGCGGCGTACGGCCAGGACCCGCCGCTGTTGATCGCCCCGACGAGATTCCCGGCGTCGCTGATCCCGCTCACGAAGACGGCGCCCAGGTACACTTCCGATCCGGATGATGTCAGCACCCAGGAGCGCCACGTACCGGCTCCGGGATCCCAGTAGCGCCTCACGACGTCTCCCTGCTCGTTCATCGCGACCGCCTCTCCGGGTCCCAGCTCCTCGGCCAGCCAGCCGCCGCCACCGGGGACCCAGCGCATGGCCTGGAGATCGCCCTTCGAGTCGCTCGCGCTTCCGACGACCACTCCACTGCCGTTCAGGTCGTGGGCGTTCGATTGATAGGCCCAGTTCGGTTCGGGGAGCGGATTGAACTTCGTCACGACTTCGAGCTTCTCCACGCCGATGCCCTTCTTGCCTCCGGCCGCGGTAACGACCACGTCGTAGCTGGCGAGGCGGGCATCCGGCACGACAGTAACAGGCGCGTGCAGTTCCTTCGGGCTGACGAAGGTCACCGGCCCCGAGGTGGTCACGTCGGTCGTCGGCTCACCCGCCAGGGTCCACGACACCTGCGAGCCGTCCGTGAAGCCGGAGCCCAGAACCCGCAGGGTGAGTACGGTGTCCGCCGGCACGGTATCCGGGTCCACGGCCGAGATCTTGATCTCGGTGGAGGCTTTGCCGCCGCTCCCCCCTCCGCGTGCGGCCAGCAGGACGTCGTCCCCAGGCGCGGTTGGGACCTCGGGGCTGCACGCCTGTATTCCGGCGGCCACGATCCAAACAAGAACCACGGACAACGTCGTGAGTCGCTTCGAGCACATACCGCCTCCTCGGGGAACGGGCGCCTGCGCCGAGCGCGCGCGCTCTATCATCATCAATACGGAAGTCTGTCCGGTTCTTGCGGCGCTCCTCGTTCCGGCTGCGCTTGGGCTCCCTCGTGTCCGGTTCCGGCTCCGAGGACCTCGTATCCCGCCCAGTAGTACGGAGCCCCGAAACGCGGATCGGCGAGGACCTCGCGCTGGGCCCCTGCCAGGGCCGCCACCGGGTCCCGCCGTCTGCTCTGCTCCCGGTAGAAGCTCTCGGCCAGCACCGCCGCGGCGTCATCATCGACGCGCCACAGTGTCGCGACGACGTTCCCTGCTCCAGCATACAGGAACGCCTGCGCCAGCGTCGCGTAGTCCTCGGCCCGATCGAAGGCTGTGGCCCACGAGCCGCCCCTGCCGGTCTCACACCCGGACAGGAACACGAGCTCCGACGCGATGCGCAGGCCGAGCAGCTCGTGGACCTCCAGGCGGCCGTCGTCGTCCGATCCGCCGCTCGCTCCCGGCGACAGCTCGATGCTGGAGAACATCGGATTGTCGGGATTCATGGAGCCTTGCGTCGCGAGGTGAACCACGGGCTCGGAGCGGAGGCCCTGCCGCGCCGCCCGCTCCGAGGCGGCTTTCCCGAGCAGGGCACTTCCGCCAAGGGCTCGCCGCACGCCGGCCACTTCCAAACGGGTGGCGGGAAGGGCGTCCGGCATCGGGGCGAGCGCCAGCCCTCCGGCGGCAGCCCTCGACCCATCGGGGGACCCGTGTTCGCGGAGAGCCGGAAGCGCCGCAGCCGAAGGCAGCACGGCGACCTCGTATCGGGCTAGCGCGAACTCGCCGGCGTCGTCGATCAGGGCGCCGAACGGAAGGTAGGCGAGCGGACCGTGCGGAACGATCAGTAGCCTGCTGACACCGTCCAGCGTCCCTGGGTCGACGACGGGGTGCAGCAAGTCCCGGTAAAGGGCCCGCAGGACAGGCTCGAACGCCGGGCCACCGTCGGGGTGTGCGACGAGTTCTCGTGCCAGCCGCACCCGGCTGGCCAGCTTCTCCCCGCTCACGGGAACGGCCGCGTGCGTCACCCCGGCGGGCGTGAGCACGAAGACGTGCAATTCGGAAGGCGAGACCAGGTACTCGAGGATCGCCTCGTCGGGGCGCAGCGCCGCCGTGACGGCGGAGACGGACGCCGCAGGCGGCGCGATGAAGGACAGGTCTGCTGACGCCGCCGCAACGGCGAGCCGGTCCTCGTATTGCTGACGCGCCACCGCGAGGCGGGCCGCGAGAAAGCGGGAGGATTCCTCGTGCGGCCCCCCACGCTCCCGTGGCGGTACGCTGTCGAGGCCGCGAAGCTCGACGGCCAGGGCGTCGATCTCGCGGAGAAGCCGATCCAGCTCGAGGAGCTCTGCCGCGGACCGGGGCTCGCGCTCGATATCCCCTCGAGCCGCGGCCAGATGCTCCAGCAGAGCCCGCCCGCGGGCGGCGTCGGCGACCTGGAAGGCCTCGCCCACCTTCCCCTGGCGGAGGAGCACCACCACGAGATCGGAGTACGCCTCGGCCCGTGCGGAGAGAAAGCTCGTCCGGAGCACGCCCTCGGCGTAGCCTCCGCGAAAGCGTTCGATCGAGGCGATCGCGTCGCGGCCGGCCGCCTCCGCGGCGATCCACTGTCCGAGCCTTGCGTAGGCCCGCGCCCGGAGAGCATCGGGCTCCCATTGCTCCGATCCGGTGAGATGAACCAGGTCTCCGGAGGCCCCGGCCAGCGTCTCGAGCACTGCGCGCGGCCGATCGGCCCGATTCCAGAACCGGGCGGATACGAGGGCCACTCGGGCTCTCGCGGATGATGCGCGGAGGTCACGCGCGATCACGCCGGCCCGGGCCAGCATCGCGGCTGCCTCGTCGCGCTCGCCTCGATCGAAGAGGATCTCGGCCAGCAGGAGGCAGTCTTCGAGCTCGCCGAAACGATAGCCCCCGGAAACGTGAAGCTCGAGGGCCCGCCGGGCCCCTGCGTAAGCGGAGTCGGGGTGACCCAGTGCGAGGTAGCTTCGGGCTTCGTTTGCGCTCGCATTGCCGGATTCCTCTACGAGACCGAGGTCGGCGTTCAGACGCTGCGCACGGGCGTAGTAGTCGAGCGCCCGGCGGTCGTCCCCCGCTTCGGCGAAGAGGTCCCCGAGCAGCTTCCAGTCCTCCGCGACCTGCCGACGGAGTCCGTGCGCCTCCGCGAGGCTTGCCGCCGTGTCGAGCGCCGCCAGGGCCCGCTGCGGCTGCCCCATGGCCGACAGCGCCGTGGACAATTGACCGAGCGCGTTCTCCTCGGCTTCGACGTCGCCGGAAGTCCGGGCCAAAAAACGCGCCTCCTCCAGCATCGCCACCGCGGGCAGCGGTTCGCCCAGCCGGATGTCCAGCATGGCCATGTTGATCAGCGTCCGTCCCAGCGTGACCGTATCGTCGGCGGCGCGGCTGGCTTCGGCGAGGGTCTCGAAGCCCTCCCGGGCCCGGTACGGCTCGCCCCGGTCGGTATGGACGTGCGCCATGTTGGCGGCCGCTTTCGAGATGCTCAGGTCGTCGCCGACCTCAGCAGCCGCCGCGGCGGCGCGATCGAACATCTCGGATGCTTCCTCGAGGTCGCCCTGCGTCCACGCGAGAAGACCCAGGGCGTTGTACGAACGGAAGAGATCGTCACGCATGCCGAGTCGGATCTTCAGCTCGAGAGCCTGCCGCCCGATCCGCCCGGACTCGTCGTAGTCCCCGACCTGTCGCGCGACCAGACCGAGAGAGGTGAGAAGTCGCGCGGCTTCAGCCGAGTCGCCGCGGGTCCATGCGCCGGTTAGCTGGTCCGTCCACATCCGGCGCGCCGCGACGAATTCACCGGCGCGGTACAGTGAATCGGCCTCCGTCACCGATTCCTCCCGGCTCGTCCGCGCTCCGGGCGCTTCGGCACGCTGACCGGGTCCGGTTTCACAGGCGGCGCACAGGGCAACCGTGCAGAGAAGGGCGCGGGAGATGCTCACCGGAGCGAAAAGCGCCGCGCCCCCGAGGTGAGAGTCGATCCGTCGGACGCCAGTGCGTCGACGAACCAGAAGTACGTTCCGGCGCGTACCGGTGCGGCCTGAGCCATGAGCAAGGCCACCGTGTCGCTCGTCTCCGCCGACCAGACCGGCTCGCCCGACTCATCGACCACCGTCAGCCTGTACGTGCTCCCCGCGTCCGCCGCGCTCCACACGAAGCGGATTTCGTCCCCGACGGAAAGGGAGACGTCCGGCGCCGGCTCCACGGCCGTCAGCGCCGGGACGGACGACGAATGAGCGCGGATGGTCGGCTCGGAGCCCGTCTTCGTCGGTCCCCCGATCAACGAAACGCCGGCGACCAGGGCGAGCAGGGCAGCCGCCGCGATTCCGGCGGCCGGCAGGAACTGGCTGGCCCGCCGGCGCTTCAGAAGCAGCCGGCTGACCTCCACGACCTCGCGTCGACAAACCGCGCAGGTCGCCAGGTGTGCCTCTACGACGGCGCGCTCGTCGTCGTCGAGACGTCTCTCGACGTAGGCCGCCACGAGTCTGGCCTGCAGGTGCTGTGTCGGCAGTTCGGCAAGCACTACTGACCTGTCCGTTCCAGAGGGTCGGTTCTCCCGCTCATGTGATACGGATCACGCATTCCGGATTGCGACGACGTCGCGTTCACCGGCACCGTCCTACCCTGCCGCGTCTTCGATACCGGCCTCAGCGAGCCGCTGGCGCAGGTGCTTCAACACGGCGTTGAGCCGTCGGTACACGTGAAACTGTGACGGGAAGCTCATGACGCGGGCGATCTCGGAGGCGGACAGGCCGTCGTCGAATCGAAACGAGAGCAGGAGGCGGTCCGCCGGGGTCAGCGTGTTGACGGCCGCCTCGAGAGCTTCGTGGAGCTCCTGCGCCTCTAGGCTGGCCCCCGGATCCAGCCCGGTTTCGCGGAGCGTCTCCAGGACCGCCGGCTCCCCGGCCAGGTCCAGTAGTCGGCGGCGCAGCTGACTGCGCTCCGTAGAGGCCCGGTCTTTCGGCACCTTCGACGGGCGACCCCGCTTGTGGCGCAGGAAGTCCAGGCAGAGCCGGCGGATCACCACGACCAGCCACGTGGAGAACAGGGTCCCGCTGACCTCCGAAAACCCCCGCAAGCGGCGGCTTCCGTCCTCCCTGAGTCGCTCGAGCGACCACGTGTACGCGTCCAGCGTTTCGTCCCCGTCACGCGTAACGGAACGGGCAACGTACAGAATGAGCCGGGAGTGAGACGCGAGGAAGGACTCCCAGGCGGCATCCCGATCCGCCTGACTGTCCGAATTCAGAAGGCTCTGGACTTCCAGCGGAAGCCTCGGTGGCATCGCTCCCTGGCTCAATGGCGCGGGTTGGAGCAATCAGCCACTCGAAATGTACCGCGAGATTCCGGAACCGCAATCTGACCCGCCCCCGTCCGTATGACTTCCGTGGAGGCTCCGAAGCGATCGACGATCAGGAGGCGACGATGAGCGAACACGGAAGGCGTACCCGGCGGACCCTGACTGCGGGCCTCTTCGCGCTGGCCGCCCTGGCGGCCGCCGGATGCGACCGGAATCCCGTGGAGCCCGACGGCACGGCGCCCGAGAGCGGCGCCGAACAGCTGTACGCCAAGGGAGCACCGAAAACCTCCGGAGCCTCCTGGGTAGTCTCGGACCTGGGGCTGCTGCCGGGCGATAGAGCTGCGACTGCTCATGACGTGAACGACGAGGGCTACGTCGTCGGCACGAGCGAGGGAGTCACCGGACTGGGAAGGGGGTTCCTGTTCGACGGCACCTCCATGATTCCCCTGACCGACGCGGGCGTGTTCAGCAGCGCCGGCGCCGTGAGCAACTCCTACCCCCTCCTGTACGCCGGAGGTTGGATCGACGATCCCGGCGTCGGCAGCCGTCCCGTCCGCTGGACGATTGATACCTCCGTCAGCCCGCCGAGCATCACCCACACATTCGTGAGCCCGAGCTGGGGCGTGGTCTCCGGAGTCAATGACTCCGGAGACACGGCTGGAAGAGAGGGCGCGACACCCATGATCTGGCGCGCCGGGGGAACCGAGACCGCGATCAGCGCGCCCGCCGGCCAGGCCTTCGAATCGGGCACGGCGCGGGACATCAACAATGCCGGACTCGTCGTGCTCAGCTTCTACGGACAGGACCACGACCGGGGGTTCCTGCGCCTCGCCAACGGAACCCTCATCGAACTGCCTCCTCAGCCCGGCGACGTCTCCTCCTACGCGGCCGGCATCAGCGAGGTACTCGTGGACGGGTCGGTGTACGTGGCCGGGACCACCTGGAGGTCCGAGAACGTGTTCCACCCCGTCCGATGGACGGTGGACGCTTCTTCCGGCGGGATCCTCTCCACGTGGTCGATCAGCGACAACGGATCCAGCGGGTCCACCAGCGATACCGGCGAACTGGCGGGCGCTTTCGAGAACCGTTGGCGTGACCGACCCGCGATCTGGACGGAGGCAGCGTCCGTCCAGCTCTCGCTTCCCAGAGGAATCTCGGGCGGCGACGCGCGGGCGATCAGCCCGGACGGTCGTCATGCAGCCGGGAGGGGGGAACGAGCGCAGGGTTTTCGGGCCGTCCTCTGGACCCGGACCCGGTGAGAGGCGTTACGACACGGTGTTTGGTGATCTGAACCGACGATCGAGGATGCGGCAATGATGACTCAAAGAAGGACTTCACGGTCTGGTTGGCTCGTCGGCCTGCTTGTAGTCGCGGGAGCGGCCGCGATCGGCTGCGACACGCCTCCGACCGAACCGGACGGCTCGACGGCCGTGCCCCTCTTCGGCAAGACGCCGCCTGCACCGGCAGCGGGGATCGAGGTGCTGCCGGCCCTGAACGGTCTGTGGGCCCAGCCCGCGGACATCACCGATGCCGGAGTCATCGTGGGCCGTAACGCCTTCACGCTGACACCGGGGCTGCTCTTCCACGCGGTACGATGGACCCGGCCGATGGGGTCGACCGAGTGGCAAATCGAGGACCTGAATGGACGCCTGCCGTCCCCGGAGATGAGCCAGGCGAACAAGGCGAACGAGGACGGAGTCATCATCGGCTACATGGAGATCGCAGGCGTATCCCGGGGCTTCGTGCTGCCGACATCGGGCCCGGCCATCGACCTGGGCCCTGCGGTGTACGCCAGCGATTTGAGCCCCTTTGGTGAGATCTCGGGCATGCGATGTCCCGCGTCTGGCGACTCCGATGTCACCGTTCCGCTGTATTGGGCGGCGCCCGGGGCGGGAGCAGAGTATCTGCCGCCGCTCCAGGACGGACAGTCCGCCGAGGCGCTCTTCTTCACGTCCGGGGGCGCAATCGTCGGCGTAGGGAGCGATGCGGCCGGCCAGTGGATGGTCCTGTGGACTCGCGGAGTGGCCGGCTGGTCCGTCGAGAGGCTGCAGCCATACGTGCCGAAGGGACCGTTGCCCCACGCCGGGAACGCTGCCGGGCAGGCGATCGGCAACGGGTGTCCCTCACCTGCTTCCTGTGACATCTACGTAGACAAACGGCCGTTCTACTGGACAGACCTGACGAGCCCCACGATCGCGCTGCCCACCCTGGACAGTCGCCTCCCCACGTATGTGCTGGGCCTTGCCGACACCGGCCTCATGGCGGGATACGGCAACGTCAAGGGTGCGACGGCGTCCAGGCCCGTGGCCTGGCCCACGCCCTCGTCGATCATCGAGCTGCCCCTGCTGCCGAAGGGTTCATCGGGCACGGCGGGCGGAGTCAACAATCTCGGACAGATCGTCGGCACGGTGACGGTGACTGACAAGCGTTCCACCCAGCAATCGGCCGTCGTGTGGACGCTGCCGTGAGGATAGACTCGATTGAGGGCTGCCGTTTAAGGTCGTCTCGACCTCAAGAACTGTCCCAGCGCGAGCCTGCGTAAATGTGCCTGATCTGGCGCATAACGGACCGAACTTTGCCTCCTAAGCGCTTGTGAGACAACAGGTTCTTGCAGGCCCTTGGCGCAGCAACGGACAGGGAACGATCCGGCTCCCGGCCGTCTGTTCGGACCGCAAGAAGCGGCGTCCGTATCCGTATAACTGATGATATGAGGGCGCACGGCTCCGGCGCCTGTCGACCGAGGAGGCGGGATGTCATCGAGGCAGCCTGCGGTATCCGTTCTGAATCGTCTCACGATGTCGCTGGTTTGCGGCGTGGCCATCGCGGCTGCCTTGCAGGCCTGCGGCCCTGATCTTCCCACCGTGCCAGCCGAGGAGGTCGAGCTGCTCGCTGCACGCGGCGGGGGGGGTGGAGGAGGCGGTGGCAAGACCAGCACCGAAATCAAGATCTCGGCCCTCGATCCCGACACGGTCCCGGCGGACACGGTCCTCATCGTTCGCGTCCTTGGGTCCGGATTCACCGCCGGCTCGCAGGTCTCCTGGAATCTGGCAGGCGTTCCCACCTCGAAGGTGTCGACGTCGGGTCCCGTGCTGTTCATCAGCTCCAGTGAGCTCCGTGCTCCGGTGACGATCCAGCCCGACGCCCCCCTGGCCAGCTACGACGTGGTAGTGACGGCCGCCGGCGGCAAGAAGGGGATCGGAGTGGAACTGCTGGAGGTGGTGGCCAAGCCGATCGTGTTGCCCGTCCCCGACGGAACGGTTCGCTCGAGGGCCTCCGACGTGAACGATTCGGGCGTAATCGTGGGAACCGTCATTGACGCCGCCGGTCAACAACTCGCCGTTCGTTGGACACCTTTCGGTGACACGTGGGCCGTCGAGGTCCTGGGCCCCGGGTCGGCCGTCGCGATCAACGATGAGGGGTACATAGTCCGGCGCGCGTACGATTCCGTCGCCGAGCGGTATGACAGCTGGGTGGTGACTCCCGTGGGAGGCGAAGTCTATGTCGGCGAAGTCTACGTCCACAGCATCGCAAACACGGGAACGCTGATCGGCCTCGCAGGGCCGAATGGTCAGAGAGCTCCGGTCGTCTGGCGACGCGTCTCGGCGACGACGTGGGGTCCGCCGATGCCGTTGCCGGCGCCGACGGGACATCAGTGGTGGGAGGCGAACGCGATCAGCGATCGGGACGACATCGCGGGCCACAGCTATACCGACATCCATCCCGACGGAACACCTTCCGGGCTGGAATGGGCGGCCGTCTCGTCGTTCTCGGGCGGCCAGTGGGGACCCACCGTGCTCGTGGACACCGAGCTTGGCGGAGCGGCAATGGCCATGAATATCCATGGAGCGATCGCCGGTGGCTCCTGGCCTTGTTCGGAGTGGGACCCCGCGCGCGGGTGCGACCCGAGCCGACCGGTGTTCTGGGCCGGTGTCGGGGCGCCACGACAGCTCCTGGCCGACCCGTACTACGGGGTCTTCACAGGTCCTGTCACCGCAATGGTGAACGACATGAACAACTCCGATCAGATCGTCGGCTGGTCACGGGTGCCGATGGCGCAGGCCAGGAAAGGGACCACGAATACCCATGCCGTCGTGTGGCTCTCCCCCTCGGCGAGCATGCCGCTGGACCTCGGAGCGGCCGTCGGTCGGTGGTTCACGGAGGCGGTGGCGATAAACGACGCCGGCCTGGCGGTCGGTTACGGACGCCAGCCTACTTTCAAAGACCAGGCGATGGCCTGGAGGATACCGTGAGACCGCGCGGAACAGGAGGAAATCCGCCGTCGGTCAGGGACGATATCGCGGACCGGGCACCTGAGGGCGCCGTATTGCAGCCAGGAGATCGTCGATAGCCTCGCACGCTCGGCGTGCTCAATGTCCCGCTTCGCTCGGCAGCGAATCCGATCGGCTTCAACTACTCCCCAGGCGGAGCTTCCTCAGCAAGGTGTTCTCGGTCGAGCCTTCCTCGGATGTCGGGTTGTTCCCGGAGGCCCGCACCTAACGCCAGCCTTGTGGTGATCCCGGAACACCTTGACCGGAATGTTCGGAAGAGTGTGCTGTGGAACTCGGCAGATACCAGTCGGCTGCCTCGATCGGTATGTTGTCGGTGGCTGGGGACGGCACGCCGTTTCGCTCTAAGCGGCGGGATCGAGAGCTGGCCGTGGCCAGCTCCGCCCTTGAAGCCACACCTCCGGTGAGGAGCAGCCCTCGTGAGCACGACGGAGTTCCTGGGTCCCGCTGCGGCGACCGGCGCGTTCGCAGCGCTGGTGCTGCTGCTGGTCTTCATTCACGCCACGCGACGACGGCGTGGTTTCGTCATGCTGGTGACCAGTCTGGCCTCTCTTTCGGCGGCGCTGTTCGCAGCACTGAGTCTCGTGGTTCTCATCGGCACGCGTGGGTACCGGGCCCTGACCCGCGAGGAAGTCGCCGCCCGTGTTTGGACGGTGCCCGACACGGGCCAGACCTTCGCCGCCCACGTTCAGTTCCCGGACAGTTCCGTGCGCACCTTCCGGCTCACGGGCGATGAACTCTACATCGACGCGCACATCCTGAAGTGGAAGCCGCTCGTCAACGTCCTGGGCCTCCACACGGAGTACGAGCTGGACAGGATCGGGGGGCGCTACGTGGATCTCGAACAGGAGATGGCCGGGCCGCGCACCGTCTATGCCCTGGGACAGTCCAAGCTGTTCGACCTGTTCCACCTGCGGCGTGCCTTGCCTCTGCTCTCGCCGCTCGTGGACGCGGAGTACGGATCGGCGACCTTCGTCACCGCCCCGGTCGAGAAGGCGATGTGGGAGATCAGGGTGTCGACCAGCGGACTGTTGATCCGGCCCGCCGACCCGCAGCAGGATCTCCCGGATCCCGCGAACTAATTCGGACCTTCTTCATCTGCACGCTTCTCTGGATGCGGCAAGATTCTCGTCGCCTGCGGCGACTGCTTCGAGGCAACGTCGGAGCCCTGGCCATCGTCTCGTTCTTCAACGACGCGGCCAGCGAGATGATCTACCCGCTCCTGCCTGCGTTCCTGGTCGGCACGCTTGGCGCAGGGCCCGCCCTCCTGGGAATGGTCGAGGGACTGGCTGAAAGCGCTTCCAGCCTGCTGAAGTATGCGGGGGGGTGGGCGTCCGATCGCCTCCTGGCAAGGAAGATGCTGGTGATCGCCGGGTACGGGCTGGCGGGGGTTGCACGACCGTTCCTGGCCCTCGCCACGGCGCCGTGGCATGTGCTGGCCGTCCGGCTCGCCGACCGGGCGGGAAAGGGCGTCCGTACGGCACCGCGGGATGCGCTGCTGGCGGATTCCGCCCCCGCGGGCGAGCGAGGTCTGGCCTTCGGTCTGCACCGGGCCGCAGATCATGCCGGTTCCGTCGTGGGCCCCACCCTCGCGGCCCTGCTGCTCCTGGCCTGGCCCGGTCGCCTGCGGCTGGTGTTCGCCTTCGCCGCGGTCCCCGCCATCGCAACCCTGTGGATACTGGCGCGTCGCGTGCGGGAAGTGCTGCCGCAGCCGCTCAGCCTCCAGGGATCCGGCAGCCCGGACGCTCCTAACCCCGCGGAAGCTCTCGCGGGCTCTCTGGCGGGACCGGCCGGGCCATCTGATCCCCGCGCCCTGGCGGGGCCGTTCCGACTCTATCTGGCCGTCGTCGTCCTCTTCACCCTCGGCAACGCGTCTGACGCCTTCCTTCTCCTGCGCGCCCAGGAGTTGGGCGTGTCCATGGGCGCCCTGCCGGCCCTCTGGGCCGTGTTCCATGTGAGCAAGATGACGTGGAGCATCCCCGGAGGGCGCGTCGCAGACCGGATCAAACCGGCTCGGGTGGTGATCACGGGATGGCTGGTATACGCCGGGGTCTACGCCGGGTTCGCCATGGCTACGGGGAAGGCCGCCGCCTGGGCGCTCTTTGTCGCGTACGGACTCTTCTTCGGTCTTACCGAGGCTCCCGAGAAGGTCCTGGTGGCGCACCTTTCGCCGCCCGACCATCGAGCACGCACGTACGGCGCATTCCACGGAGCCGTGGGGATGGCGGCGCTTCCGGCGAGTGTCCTGTTCGGTGTTCTCTGGCAGTCGTTCGGCTCCCCGACCGCCTTTCTCACCGGCGCGGCCCTGGCCGGCCTCGCCGCCGCGTGCCTGATGCGTCTGAGCCGGCTCCTGCCCGACAAGCTGACCTGATCGCCTTCACCCCGGCCACTGGCAGAACCGAGTGCAGGGCCGGTGCGAACATACGCGAAGTGTCGCCGGGCCGATGGACTATGCTACCGCCGATCTCGTCCCTTCCCGCCCTGACGAGAGCGGCCTGTCCTTCGCGAACAGATATCCCGAGCCCACCATGAAGAAGGCGTAGACGAGCACGATGCTCCAACCCAGCGCGTTCAAGATGCCTGTGAGTATCGCCCATGCGGTGACGATGACCCCGATTCCGTCGTACACGAACAGATCGAGAAGTATGGCGCCGCGGGCATCTCCTGCCTGCGCGTCCTTTGCAAACCACGCAAGCAGCAGGGTGCCTATCATTGCCGCGCCGTACTCCCTCGCGGTGAACAGCCCGGCGCCGGTCAGATCTGCACCCAGCAGTCCGAGCAGAGACGTGGGGGCGGCCAGAAGATAGACGCCGAAGGCAAGACAGACGGCGGCTTTGGCGAGGAGCAGCGTGCGGAACGTCATGGCAGATCCTCCCGCTTCGGTGAAGTCAGGGGGTGCCCGAACTCTACCGGCGCGACCTGGAGGCGTCAATCGGATTGGTGCGATCCGCCACCGCGCTTTCGGACGTCATGCACGAGCAAAGTCCGCCCCGAGGCGCAAGAGACACGTCAGCCCAGCCTGTCCCCGGCGCTCCACCGTCGGTCGAAAGCCAGCCGCACGTCTTCGATCATCTCTCGCGCCAGCCGGGACGGGACCCGAACGACGCCCGGTGGCTCGTCGCCGTCGGCCGCGCGCGGACCGATGAAGACGACCTCTCCCGGCGTCAGCAGGAACCGGTCGTGGATCTCCCGTCCCCTGTACCGCCGGAACAGGAAGCGGGGCAGCTCCCTGGTGAATTCGCGAATCCGGCGGACCACGTCCGCGTCGACTTCATACGCCAGCACCCGGATCAGATCGCACCGTCGGAGGGCGCGCAGGCCATCGAGGCCCTTCTCGTCGAGCGACGGCTCGCAGACGTCCACGTCGCCGACCATGTCGCGGAGCAGGTCTTCCAGTCCGTCGGGGGGCATCGCCGCCGGGCCGTGTGCCGGCGGTCCGGTCGCGCCGCGCCCGTTCGAGGAGGGCTCCGGCTGTGCAGGCCGGGCAGGCTGCAGGGCCTCGCCGGCCGGGGGCGTCTGCTTGCTTGAGGCTCTTCCCCACCCACCGCAGGCGGCGCAGACTCTTCCTTTCTGGAAAGGATCACGCCCCGTGCCGATGCAGAACGGGCACATCGGGTTGTGGGCGCGATCGTCGGGCAGCTCGCCGCGGCCAGCACAGGTAGGGCACGTACGGTTGCCGGGGTACTGACCCGTCCCCAGGCAAGGAAGGCATAGCATCGGTCCGGCTCCCGGCTGCAGAGGCATGGTGGTCGGGGCGCCTCGGAACGCCCACCGCCTCCTCCACGGATAGCAACGTCCGTGCCGGATGAGCCCCCATTTCCTCGGCCCGGGACGCCGGGCGGAGATTTCTGTGACGCTCTAACGCACGTAATGTGAACATTTTAGATTGACCTTACACCCCCGCGCTCCTCCGGAACCGCCGAAGGGCGATGACCACTGGGCGCTCCGCGTCCGGGGCACACCTCGGACCTGGAGTCGGCAAACATTGACACCTCGCCGGAGTTTGTTCATCGATGGGAAACTCCGGCGCCCGCCCTGCGGGGCCGATGACGGAAGAGGACGGATGGGCCACAAGAGGAACTGGAGTGCGGGACACGGCCTGCGCCGCGCGAGGCGCGGAGCAGGTGCGCTCATGACAGTTCTGTTCTTCGTAGCCGATCCATCGTTCGGGTGCGCGATCGACTGCCTGCTGAACCACCACGCAGCGGACGTGAACTACCATGATTCCGGCCGGCATCCGAGCCGCGGCCACACGGCGCTCGGGCAGACGGCCCCGACGTGCCACGGGACCACTCTGCAGGCGCCCCATCGGGCGCCCGCCCGGGGAGACCTCTCACCCGCCTGCCCTGTATGCGCGGTAGCCACGCTCCCGGTGCTCTCCGGCGAGGCGCCCGGCGAACTGGGCCGTTCCACCTCCTTCCGCGCGTTCATAGACATCCCCCCGACTCCGCCTCCCAGGACCTGAGCTCACCGGACTCCGCCGACGGACACCTGCAGGCCCCTGCGAGAGGCCGGGTCCGTCGTGCCCCCAGGATCTTCGCTCAGGGAGGTTCACATGCACGCGAGACCCTCGACGAGGGTGGCGCTGGTCATCATCGCTGCGGCGGTCGCGGGAGGCCTGGCACCGGCGGTCCTCTCCGCTCAGCAGGCGGACACGACCCGGACCGACGTTCAGGCGATCGACCTGTCCGGGAGCGGCAGCCAGGGACTCGATGCGCTGACCGGTGAGGGGAGCGCCCCGCTGCAGATCACCGGGTTCGGCGTAGGCGATTACGCATACGCGGGCCGGACCGGCGAGAACAGCTTCCTCGCCGGCAAGCTCGCCGTGTCGCTGTTCAGCGAGATCGGCGAATCTCTGTGGTTCTTCGGCCAGCTCACCACCGCCCTCTCGACGGAGGAGGATGGGGCGGACGGAGGGGACGAAGTGCCGACGGAGATCGAGATCGACAACCTGATCGTGAACTTCACGCCGCCGGGCGCGACGAACGTCAATTTCAGCTTCGGGAAGCTCGACGCTCCGATCGGGTTCGAGCGGGACGACGAGCCGCTGAACTTCCTTCCGACCGAGAGCTTCAACTTCGAGTACGCCCGGCCGGCCAAAGTAGTGGGCCTCATCGGACGGTGGAACGTGACCCCGGCGTTCGACCTGTCCGGCTGGGTGGCGAACGGCTGGAACAGCCAGGTCGACCCCAACCACGGAAAGACGGTCGCCCTCAGCGCCGGACTGCGGCCCACCGGTAACACGAGCTTCAGCCTGGCCGGCATGTACGGACCTGAGGGCGATGAGGGAGACACGCTCGACCGCTACCTGCTCACTCTGGCTTACGCGTTCCAGCCTACACCGGACTTCGTCGTGGGCGGGGAAGCGAACTACGGTGGAGACCGGCACGCCCTGTCCGACGAGACGGACGCTGTCTGGTACGGCGGGCTTCTCACACTGTTCGGACGCTTCTCCACTCACCTCGGAGGCGCCGTGCGGGGCGAGGTGTTCCGGGACCGGGACGGGGCCCGCACGGGAGTGGCGCAGACGCTCGAGTCGATCACGGTGACGCCCGTCTATTTCCTGGGGACGGGACGGCAGGGGATCTTCGCCAACGTCGAGCACACCACGTTCCGCATCCCCCGGTTCCAGATCCGGGCGGGGATCAGATACAACCACTCCGACGAGCCCTTCTTCGAAGCGAGCGACGGAGAGAGCACCTGGGACATCATCTACCTGGCGGAGCTGGTGATCACGTTTTGACGGGCGGGCGCACGCGCCGAGCCCGAAGCAGAGGACGAATCGATGAGTGGTCTGTACAGCCTGAGAGACGCGAACCGGTCGGTGAAGCTGGCCGCCGTAATGTTCCTGCTGGTACTGGGTCTCGCGTACGTCTTCGCCTTCCTGATGGTCAGGCAGTACGCGGGCCTGACGCCCGGCGACGTGGCCGCGACCTACGTGCCGCAGAAGGTCGAGGCGTCGCGCCTGCCTCAGGAGTCGCATAGTCGCACGGCGCCGCTCGAGCTGACGACGATGAAGGAGGAGCGCCACCAAGTGGATACGCCGCTCCTCATCCAGGACAGCCACATCCACATCATGATCTACGCGATCGTCGCGGCCCTCCAGACCCTGGTCATCCTGGGACTCGGGTGGAGCGCGGGCTGGAGGGACGTCGTGATTCTGGCCGCCTTCGGGTCCGGAGCCATGGACTTCGCAGGCCAGTGGCTGATGAAGGCGGGGATCGGCGGCTTCGCCTGGCTCACCATCGGCTCGGGCTGGG
This sequence comes from Candidatus Benthicola azotiphorus, assembly GCA_947581745.1. GTDB lineage: Bacteria > Gemmatimonadota > Gemmatimonadetes > Palauibacterales > Palauibacteraceae > Benthicola > Benthicola azotiphorus. Next base: position 8,146 of record CANPVW010000014.1, on the reverse strand, counting down.
TCATGACGGCCGTGTATCTGGTCGTGCTGATCGGAACGCTGAGGGCCGTGTTCGGCGGCCGGACGACACAAGCACTCGGAGGATGATTCGATGAAATCCAGCAGATCCAGCAGAGGCTACGGATCGGAAGGTCGGACGCGACGGCTGGCGATGGGAGCGCTCCTGGCGCTCGCCCTGCCGGGCCTCACCGCGGGGGCCATCCACATCACGCCCACGGTGGTGATCGAGAAGCAGGCGGACGTCATCCGCTCGACGCTTCCCGGGGCCACGCAGTACTTCGTGAAGACCGTACAGATCGGAAAGCAGGACCTGAAGCGGATCGAGGAGGAGGCGGACTTCGAGCCCGAGTCGCCCGAGGTCAAGTTCTTCTACGGCGAGGACGGATCGGGGAATGCAGTGGGCGTGGTGCTCTTCCCGCAGGTGAACACTCAGCATGGACCGTTCGAGATCGGACTCACGGTCGGTCCGGATGGCCGCGTACGGAGGGTCAGGCTCACGAAGGCCACGGTGGAGACCAAGCCCTGGGTGAAGCAGGCGGCCTCGCAGGAGTTCCTGGCCGATTTCGAGGGGCTCACGGCCGGAGAGCCCGCCACTCGCGCGCTCGCACGGCTACAGGCGGCGGGCCTGGGAGCGATGCCCACGTGGGCCGGCAAGCAGGTGGCCCTCGCGGTTCAGCAGGGCCTGGAGCTGCACCGGATCCTGTACGCGGGCGGTGACTAGCAGGGGGCCGGGAAGATCGGGTCGCCGTGCCGTCAGACGGCGGCGACCTTCACGCAGTTCACCGGCGGCAGCGCGTCGAACAAGCAGTCCCAGCGCTCGCCGCCGTCCCGTCCGATCCACACCTGGCCCGTCGTCGTCCCGAAGTAGAGGGCGGGCTCGGCCACGTCGTCGATGGCCATTCCATCGCGCAGGACGGTGAAGTAGCTCCGCTCTCCCGGGAGTCCGCGGTCGAGGCGGCCCCACCCGCGACCCGCGTCCTCGCTGCGCCACACCGCGGGCGCCCCGTCGGGACAGGTCCGCGTCATGGGCTCCAGCGGCAGGACGTAGACCACGTCCGGGTCGCGCGGATGCACGACGATCGGGAAGCCGAAGTCGGAGGGCAGTCCCTCGGCGATCGACGTCCACGTGCGGCCGTGGTCGTCGCTGCGCAGGACGCCGATGCCGGGACTATCGGGCCAGCCGCCGTGATTCTGGATGTACAGGCGACCCGGCGCGTCCGGGTGCCGTGCGATCTTGTGAACGCATTGCCCGTACTCGGGGAACGGGTCGGGTTCGAAGCCGGCTCCGATTCCATCGTTGGAGGCGGCGAACGTCTCACCCCCATCTTCGCTCAGGTAGTGGCCACCGGTAGAGATCCCCAGGTGCACGCGGTTCCCGTCCCGCACGATCGTGTGCAGGCACAGCCCGCCGTTCCCGGGCTGCCACTGACGGGCGTGCGGGTGGTTGCTGATCCCGTTCACCAGGTCCCACGAATCGCCGGCGTCTCCGCTCCGAAACAGGGAGGCCGGCTCGACGCCACACCACAGGTCGTGTTCCTCATCTCCAGCCTCGAGGGACCAGATGTTCGCCAGTGCCCGCCCGTCCTCCTTCGGGAAGGCCGGCGCCTGGCGGGTCTCCTCGAACGTCGCGCCGAGGTCCGTGGAGCGAAGCACCTTCATTCCGAAGAAGGCGTTGCAGCTCGAAGCGTAAATCCGCGGTTCCGCCCGCGTGTCGATCAGGGCCGCGTAGACGGCCACGCCCGGCGCGAAGGGCCCGCGCAGGCTGAAGCTCTCGCGGTCGGTCGACGACTCCGCCACGAACACGCCCTTCTTGGTCCCGATGCACAGAATCACGCGCTGCTCCATGCTTCACCCTCCTGACACGGCTGGCAGGATCGTCACCACGTCGCCTTCCGAAAGCGGCGTGTCGAGCCCCTGCAGGTCACGGACGTGCGTCTTGTTCACGAACAGGTTTACGTGGCGGCGCACCGTGCCCGTCTCGTCGCAGACGCTGCGATACAGGGGCGGATGGGTGCGCTCGAGGTCGTCGAGGGCAGCTCGCACGCTCGGAGCCTGCAGCTTGAGGACCGGCGCGTCGTCGCAGTAGACGCGCAGCGCGGTCGGGACGCGGACCGTGATGCTCACGGAACCGGCTCCACTTCATCGAAACGGTACTCGAAGGTATGCGAGTTGAAGGTGACTCGATAAGACCCGGCCCGTACCGGCAGGTTCATGCCGTTGAAGTGCGCCGTGCCGGCCGGAAACACGTCGTCGACCCGGATCCGGTCGGAGTTCCACAGGAACCGTGGTGCATCGATGATGGCGGGAAACGGTGCGCCCCAGTTGATGCTCCAGTCGTCGTTGGCCTTGAACTTGATGAATCCATCCGTGAGCTCGACGCTGGCCTCCCAGGTGTGGGGACCGGTCCTTCGCAGGTCCGTGTGCGTCTCCGTCTCCGCGACCGTGACCCTGGGCCAGCTGATCAGCTCCAGCGAGGCGATCGGGAGCTCCACGTCCGGCAGCCGGGCCTCGATCGCTCCCCGGATCGCCCCCAGCACGGTACTCTGCAATCCGATCAGCCACGCCGCATCCTGCCTCAGGTCGATGACCTGCCGAACGGCATTCCGAAATCCCGGCTCGGCCAGGAGCTCCCGGGCCCGGGATTCGTTCGCCGCCTCGGCGATGCACTGGCCGTCCGGATATAACAGCGTCCTGATCTCCGCCATGTAGGGCCGGTCCATGAGGATGACCGTGCCGTCGTTGGCCTCCGCGCCGGAGCAATCCACCATGCCCGCGCTGCGCCAGTACCTCGCCCTCAGCTCCTCGAGCTGACCGTTCAGTGAGCTCAATCCGTTCTGCAGGCCGATCAGCGACTGGTAACTGTTGTCGAGGGTCACCATCGTCTCGTCGAACGGCAGCGACAGCGAGGTGTTGCTGAGCCGTGTGTAGCCCGCGGAGTTGATCCCCGAGAACAGGCCGCTGAAGATGTGGTTCAGCTGAGGATACAGTTCTCGATCGGCTGGCACGCCCGAATCCAGGACGGTGAGCTCCAGCGCGTACTTGAGGGCCAGGTTGTTGTCCGCGATGCCGATCGGAGTGGAAGCCTCGTCGACGACCGCGTTGTAGTAGATCTCCTCGAGCAGGTGGGTGTACGTATGGAGGTCTTCCCGTCCTTCCCGCCACTGCTCCATCCAGAAGGAGGCGGTGACGCCCGCGAAGATCACCAGTCCCTCCAGTGCGAGGGTCCCGAGCGCTTTCCTGCTGAGATGCTCCTTCTTGAGGGTCGGCAGAGCCATGGATCTCCATTGCGGATACGGGTTCGGGCGCACCGCCACGCGCGGAGGCTTCCCGAAACCTAATCGAAAATGGAGACCGGTTGCAGACTAGGCCGGCGCGTCCTCGGGCGCTTCTCGAAGCAGGGCCAGCCCGGAGGCCGCCAGCGGGACCATGAGAAGCGAGTCCCGCACGAGGACCGTCGACCATTGAAAGGCGCCGTGCGGAGCGAAGAAGAAGAGGAAGAAGACGGATACGGCGAGCAGCAGAAAGCCCGCCGTGCGCGGCCAGCGTCCGGCCGCCCAGGCGAGGATGAAGAAGGGTCCGACGATCAGCGTGCCCATCAGCGCTCCGATCGCCGCCGCGCCGAAATCGCGATTCGTGGTCGCCTCGGTCACGACGTTCGCGAGGACGAAGAGCGCCCAGAATGAACCGAACACGAGGAGGACCCGCGCTGCCGTCTTCCGGGCCCCCCAGTAGCCGAGCAGCGCGCTGAACAGGCAGGTGAGCCACAGGACGATGAGGATCAGAAGGACCCACTCGGACGACACGGGGAGCGTCTCCTCCCACCACTCGAGGGCGGAGTACGCGAGCACGGTCGCGAGCCCGCCGACCAGAAAGGCGTGGTACCCGGCCCGATGCGCCGCCTGCCTCTGGAACTCATCCTGGTCGCCCAGCCACCCGAGCTCCCGGAGGATCCCCGGTCCGAACGCGCCGAGGCCCGCCACGAACAGCAGGCCCTTCGACACGAACATCCAGAGGAAGACACCGAGGATGACGAACGCCCCCGCGATGAGCCCGGTCAGGCCCGGGAGCGAGCCCCGCTTCTCGTTCTCAGTCATGCCGCTCACCCCGCTCGATTTCGAACAACTGATCCACGGGAACGCCGAACACATCGGCAAGCAGCAGCGCCAGACCGACGGACGGGTTGTACCGGCCGCCCTCGATCGAGAGGATCGTCTGGCGGGTGACGCCGACACGCTCGGCCAGCTCCTGCTGGGTCATGCCGTCGAGCATGAGGCGGTGCCGACGAACGTGGTTCAGGACATCGTGCCGTGGCCTCATGACCGGATAGTACAGTTAACTATACTTTTTGTCAAGTTAACTATACATATACGCGCCACGAGGAATCGGCCGAGGCGGGGCCTACCTGTAGTTGCCGAACGCGAGCTCGACTCCGTAGTCCTGCGTCCGAAGGAAGGCCATGACCTCCTGGAGCGTGTCCTTGGAGGGGGCAATCACGCGCAACTCGTCGCCCTGGATCTGGACCTGCACCTTCTTGAAGTCTCCGCCCCGGATGTCCTTCGAGATCTTCTTGCCGGTCTCCTGGTCGATCCCCTGCTTGAAGCCGATCGTCTGGCGGGCCCTGCCCAGCGAGCCTTCTTCGATCTTGCTCTCGTCGAGGTTCTTCAGGGGGACCTTGCGGCGTGAGAGCTTCTCTCTCAGCACCTGTCCGAGCGCCTGGAGCCGGTAGGTGTCGTCCGCCTCAAGCGTGACGGAAGCCGCCGACCGTTCGAACTGCAGCGTGCAGTTCGTGCCCTTGAAGTCGTAGCGCTGGGCGACCTCCTTGCGGGCTTGGTTGATCGCGTTGTCCACTTCCTGGAGATCCACTCCGGTGCTCACGTCGAACGAGCTCGTCTTGGCCATGTATCGAGTTTCTCGTCTGGGGTTGGGGTCGTTTGGCTCTTCTCAATGTACGGAAGCCCGGGTAGCCGTCCAACGCCTTCCGTTGACGGATGGAACGTGGGGGGTTTTCGTACTTCGTGATCGATCGTCTCATTCGGCCGAGGAGGATCCATGTTCGCACTACGCCGAGCGGTTCTGACCGGCGTCGCCCTCTCCGCAGCGGCCTCGTGGGCCTGTGGGTCTGCCGACCGCGGGCAACCGGAGGGTGAAGGCACTGCCGCGGAGTCGGCCTCTCCAGCACCCGTGGTCGAGTTCGCCGCGAAGGACTACGCCTTCGTCGGACCGGCCGAGATAGCCTCTGGATGGACCACGATCCGTCTCAAGAACGAGGGCATGGAGCACCACTTCCTTCTCCTCAGCCGACTGCCAGAAGGCAAGACGTTCGAGGACTACGCGGCCGAGGTCGGGGCGCCTTTCGACAGCGTGTGGCACGAGCTGCGGGACGGGACCGTCGACAGGGCGGGCGCCGGCGCGCTCCTGGGTCAGCTTCTCCCGGCCTGGTACGCAGAGGTCGTTCAGATGGGAGGTCCGGGGCTCGTGGGCCCGGGACGAACGGCGCAGGTCACGGAGAGGCTGGATCCGGGCGACTACGTCATCGAGTGCTACGTGAAGACCAGTGAGGGCGAGTTCCACGGCAGTCTCGGCATGGCCCGGCCGCTCACGGTCACGAGCGAAGACTCAGGCGGACGGCCACCGCAGGCGGACCTGTCGGTCACCCTGTTCAACTACGGCTTCCAGATCGAGGGAACGCCCGAAGCCGGGAAGCAGACCATCGAGGTCAACTTCGACGAGCACCCCGAGGTCGGCCTCGGGAACGACGTGCACGTGGTCCGACTGGACGAGGGAACCGACCTCGACAAGGTGATCGGCTGGATGGACTGGATGAACATCGATGGTCTCCGGACGCCCGCCCCGGCCACCTTCCTGGGCGGGCTTCAGGAGATGCCCTCCGGATACACGGCGTTCTTCACAGTGGACCTGGAGCCGGGCAGGTACGCCTGGATCGCCGAATCTGGGGCCGCTCTCGGGATGGTGAAGGAGTTCACGGTCGAGTGAGAGAGCCCGCTCTGCACCGGGCCGTGCCCGTCCTGCTTCCACTCGCTCTGCTCACTCTCGCTCTGCCGGCAGGCGGCTGCCAGAAGTACGCTCCGGCGAACCTGCCTCTCCAGCTCGGAGACGCCGCGGCCGCGGGGCAGAGCGGGTACCAGGACGATCTCGGCCGTACCATCGGGTCCGCGGACGCGGACGGCCCGGAATACCGGATCACCCTGCAGGACGGCACCCAGTTCTTCATGAAGTCGCCCCGGATCCGCGGCGATAGCGTCGTGGGATATTACCGCCCGACGAAGAACACGGACTGGGCCCGGGCCGCCATCGAGCTGTACGACGTGCGGATCGTCGAGCAGCAGGAGACCGACTGGCTGGCGACGATCAGCCTGCTCACGGTGCCGATCACGCTCGGGCTCCTGCTTACGTACTGAAGCCGTCGCACTCCGCAGCCAATCCGAGGCTCGGGATTCAGTCCGTCGCCCGGTAGTATGCCAGGGCGCTCAGCTTCACGACGGCGATGAGCACCGCCACGGCCAGCAGATCCCACCGCGGATCCTGCCGCACGAAGTAGTAGTACGCGAACAGCAGGCTGGAGCTCACGCCTCCCGCTACGCCGGCGAGACTGCTCGCCCGGAGCCGGTGAGTGAGAAACCTCTCGTCCACGTTCTCCTTCAGTGTACGCACGATCATCGTCTACTCCAGCGTGAAGATTTCGTCGGTCGGAAGCGCGAACACCCGGGCGAACTTCAGGGCGAGGGCGAGGCTCGGCACGTAGCGATTGCGCTCGATCGAGTTGATGCTCTGCCGGGACACGCCGACTCGCGCCGCGAGCTGCTCCTGCGTCCACCGTCGGTCGGTTCTCAGAGCCTTCACCTGGTTGCGAACCGTGTCGGCCACGACACCTCCTGTGTCAAGCATACTTTCCATCATACCCGATTTCGGATTCTTGTCAAGCTCGCTTTACAACGAAGTCCGCTCCGCGGCGTCGCGGGTGGCCTCGACCCGTCGCCGGCATTACCGTCAGCCATCGTCGATTGCCCCACCGACCCGGAGCGTCTCATGAACAGCCCGTCCGCCGAAACGGCGACCTCCCGCCTGCGTGAAGAACATCAGCTCATCCTGAGGGTCGCGTCGGCGATGCAGGCCCTGCTTGCCGAAGCCGGGGGGGATGAAGGACTCGACTTCGATACGATGGCCGACTGCGTGACCTTCATCCGGCTGTTCGCGGACGCCTGCCACCACGGCAAGGAAGAGGATCTGCTGTTCCCGGAGCTGGAAGCGGGCGGACTGCCCCGGCATCAGGGCCCGATCGCCGTGATGCTGTACGAGCACCAGCAGGGTCGGGCCTTCGCCCGGGCGATGTCGGATTCCCTGCAGCCGGCGCGGCAGGGGGACGAGCGGGCGCTCTCCATCCTCCAGAATTCGGCGCGCGGCTACGTCGACCTGATTCGGGGACACATCCTCAAGGAAGACAACGTGCTGTTCGAGATGGCGGACCAGACCGTTCGAGGGTCTGCCTGCGAACGCCTGTGCGGCGGCTACGGAGCGGTATGCGCCCGCCGGTTCGAGGGACGCTCGAAGGAGGAGCTCCAGGCTCTCGCCGCACGGATCTGCGACACGGCGGGCATGCCGGACTGACGTCCCGCCGCACGCTCAACAGGTCGCGGAGGGCGCGACGGCCGAATCGAGGCCGGTCTCGTCCCCCGGGGTGATCGGCGCCACCTCCGGCGCCGCCGGCGGCTCTTTCGGGGCCCTGTGCCGGACGATCAACGCGACGCCGGTGAGGATGATGGCAGCCGCCGCAATCGTGCGAGCGGTGACCGGCTCGGCGGCGAGGGCCCACCCGAGGAACACGGCCACCACGGGATTCACGTAGGCGTAGCTTCCGACCCTGGCCGGCGCCTCGTGCCGGAGGAGGAAGACATACGCCGCGAAAGCGATCAGAGAGCCGAACACCACCAGGTAGGCGAGCGCACCCAACGATCGCGCCGATACCTGCCCCGGATCCATCCGCGACCACTCGCCGGTGACCGTGCCCAGAGCGAGCAGCAGGAGCCCACCCATCGTCATCTGGAGCGCCGCCGACATCCAGGAGGATGACGGGTGCGGGAATCGGTTTCCGAACACGGAGCCGGTCGCCCAGGAGAGCGTCCCGAACA
>CANPVW010000013.1 GCA_947581745.1 Candidatus Benthicola azotiphorus | reverse complement strand
GCGAACCGAGGACCGGCGCTCTCCATCACCTCCCGCAGCCGTATCCGCTGCTCCTCGCTCTCCGGCCGCACGACCCGCTCGACGAGCTGCGCGATTCCGGGACCCGTCCGGATCCGGGCGATCCGGTCCAGCCTGCGGTTGTGGAGGACCCCGCTGATCAGGAACCCGATCGCGACGCCCAGCACGAGCACCGCCAGGAGAAGAAACGCCGACTTCGTTCGCGTCTGCATGGCTCGCTCCTCAGCCCCCCAGTGTGAGGGCCGTCTGCAGCGTGGCCTCGGGGAGCCCCAGCATCGCGTCGACCAGCGATCGGGTGTAGCCACCCCCCAGCGCCGAGTATACGCCGAGGCTCAGAATCAGCACGACGCAGGCCACGGCCAGCCGTGCGAACATCCAGCGCAGGGATTCGTACATCGCTTCTACCGGCGACACCTGGCGTGACTGCCTGAGTCTCGCCACCACCCGGGCCGCGAAGAAGGGCTCGAAGGAAGTGGCCGCCCCCAGCCCGAGGGCGGCAGCCACCGACTCGAGCCGCTCGAGGCTGGCCCGCAGCTCGGAGTCGGTCCGCAGGCGTTCTTCGACCCGGGCCCGCTGCGCTTCGGGCAGCTCTCCGTCCCGATACAGGATCAGAAGCTCGCGGTCATTCATCGTTCGGCTCCTTCAGTGCTCGCTCCAGCCGGTCCATCGCCCTCGCCAGCCGGGACATCACGGTTCCGGCCGGGATCCCCAGTATCTCGGCCGTCTCTCGCGTCGAGAGCCCGTCGATCATCCTCAGGACGACCACGGCACGGTGATCCGGCGCCAGCGCCTCCACGGCCGCCCTCACCTCGAGCGCCGTCTCCTTCCGCTCGAGATCGCCACGCGGATCCACCGATGTCTCCGGCAGCTCCCGTTCGCGCTCGTCCCGGCTTACGAACCGCGACGTCCGACGCTTTCGCCTCTTCAAGGCGGTCAGCGACAGGTTGATCGCGATCCGGGTCAGGTACGTCCCGAGGCTCGAGTCACCGCGGAAGCGGTCCAGCGAGCGATACAGCCGGATGAACGTCTCCTGCCCGACATCCTCTGCTTCGTCGCCCGCACCCAGCATGCCGACCACCGTGGCCGCCACCCTGGGCTCGTATCGCTCGACCAGCTCGCGAAACGCCCGCTCGTCCCCGGCCCGCGCGCGGTCGATCAGGAATCGGTCCGATGCCGGCTCCACTGGCTCTACCAGGAGCGCCGAATCGCCGAACCGTCGCTCAGCCGCGACACGCACGGCCCGCAGCTCGGTTCTGATCGTGCCGGTCCCTCCAGTGGGGCTGCGGCATGCCTTCCTTCCCCGCTGCCGGCTCGGGCTTTGGGTGGGTCCGAGCGCGATCCCCCGACCGCCTGAGACCCTCCCGTCCGGGCATTAGACCGCGCCGGCGAAGACGTCATTCCCAGGGCACCGGACGGGCCCGCCACCGGTAGCGCGCCAGATCGATCCTCTCCGCCGCATCGAACTTCACGCCCTCGCGCTCCAGGCGCCGCCTCTGCTCCTCGCCGCCGCAGCCGGAACTTCGGCTGCTGATCTCCCCGCGTGCGTTGACCACTCGGTGCCACGGCACGTCCGTGCCAGCCGGAAGCCCGTGCATGGCGTAGCCCACCTGTCGGGCGTGTCCCCTGATCCCGGCCAGCGCCGCCACCTGTCCGTAGGTAGCGACCCGGCCTGCCGGGATGCGGCGGACGACGTCGATGATGAGAGACCGGGGATTCTCCTTCGGGATCTCCATGCGCACGCCGTCTGGCTTCCTCACCTCGGCTACATCCTGTCGTACAGGGCCCGCAGGCGCTCCCTCGACATGTGCTCTCGCCAGTCCGCTCCGAGCGCGTTTTCCCATAGCGGACCCATGCCCAGCGACACGTCGATCATGCGGTCCATCTCCGCATCCGACAGGCCGTGCGTCACCCCGACCGGAAGCTCCACCCCGGCGAGCTCGGCCATCCGATGGAATTCGGACACGCCCTCCGGATAGAACTCCTCCAGCTGGCTGAACGCGACGCAGTTTCCCTCCCCGTGCTTGAGTCCGAGCACGTACGACAGTCCGTAGGACGTCGCGTGCGCGACCCCCACCTGCGAGTAGGCGATGCTCATTCCCCCGAAGAACGAGGCCATCATCAGCTTCTCGTCCGATTCCGGCGTCCGCTCGCCCAGGAAGACCTCGCGGCACAGCTCCAGCGCCTTCGATCCGTATGCTTCGCTGAATGCGTTCAGGTAGGTGCCCTGCAGGGATTCGATGCAGTGGATGTAGCAGTCCATCCCGGTGTAGAAACGCTGGCGGTCCGGCGCGTCCGCGATCAGGTCCGGGTCGAGGACGACCTGATCGAACACCGTGTGGTCGGAGTTGAGGCCGAGCTTTCTCTCGGGACCCGTGAGCACGGCGGTGCGCGACACCTCGGCGCCGGTGCCCGAAAGCGTCGGCACGCCCGCGTGGTACACGGCTGGATTGCGAATGAGGTCCCAGCCCTGGTAGTCCGCGGAAGAGCCCGGGTTGGTCATCATCAGCGAGACGGCCTTCGCGAGGTCCATGACGCTGCCGCCGCCGATCCCCACGATCCCCGCCGGTTCGTCGCCCACGGCGGCCTTCACGAGATCCGTCATCTCATCCACGTAGGAGGTCTTGGGCTCGACGTCCACGTCGGCCCAGAGGAGAGCGTCCGCCTCTCCGACCGGGATGCGATCCGCGAGCGCCGAGTCCTCGAACACATCGTCAACCACGAAGACCATGGAGTCGCTGCCGGGCCGGCGCTTCCCGGCGAGAATGTCCTCCAGCTGGTCGAAGCACCCGCGACCGAAGACGACGCGGGAGATCATCGGGAAGTTCCTGAACATCGGTCAGTCCTCCAGCGCCGCGGCGATCCGCGCGTGGAGCGAGTCCAGCTCCGCGTCGCTCCACGACAGCTTGACGAGCATCGAGATCGTACGCGAGATGATCCGGTCCGACCTCTCGATGTCAAGGACGGAGAGGTCGGGGGCCGGATCGAGCAGCGTGAGCGGGGAGCGGCCCGCGGTCCGCAGATCCCGCAGGTGATCCCACCTGCGCGGGTAGTGCCAGTTGTTGTCGTACCAGTAGAAACACCCCGGCACGCCGGCCGCGGCGAGGGCTGCCGTCCACGATCGGGCCGCGTCCTCGTCGGGGGCGAACAGAGACAGGAAGGTGGCCGAGTCTCCCTCCGGATCCGGAATCTCGCGGAAGCTCACCCGCTCGCAGGTGGCGAACGCCTCCCGAAGGCGGCGCTTGTTGCGTCGCTGGACCCGTATGATCTCGTCCAGCTTCCGGAGCTGCGCCAGGCCCACGGCGGCGCCCAGCTCACTGATCCTGCAGTTGGTACCGAGAATCGGGTGTCCGTCGGCCCCACGGTCCGCCCCGAGGTGGTCGTGGCCGTGGTCCGCGTACTGTGCCGCTCGCTGGTAGAGCGTCTCGTCGTCGGTCACGATCGCCCCGCCCTCGCCGCAGGTGATGGTCTTCACCGGGTCGAAAGAGAAGCAGCCGACGTCTCCGAACGTCCCCAGCGACCGGCCCTGGAAGCTCGCGCCGAGGGCCTGGGCGGTGTCCTCGATCAGCGTCAGGCCCGACTCGGAACACACGGAAGCCAGCTCCTCGATCCGGGCCATGGAACCGCACATGTGCACCGGGACTACGGCCCTGGTGCGACCCGTGATGCGCTCCTTCACCGACTCCGGGTCGAGACCCAGCGTAAGATCGACGTCCGCGAACACGGGTATCGCCCCCGCGCCGAGGACGCTCTCTATCGTGGCGATGAACGTGAACGGCGGCACGATCACCTCGTCACCGGCGCCGATCCCGCACGCCGCCAGCGCGATGTCGAGCGCGGCCGTGCCACTGGAACAGAGGTGCGCGCGCTTCACGCCCAGCCGGTCCGCCAGCTCCTGCTCGAAGGTGCGCGCCTTCCAGTGGCCCGCCCGCGCTCCCTCGAAGCCGTACCGGAACAGAACGCCCGTCTCCAGAACGTCGGCCACCTCCCGGCGCTCTTCCGCGCCGAACACTTCGAATCCTGGCAAAATGTTATCCTCTATAGATCTGACGTATTGTCTCTCAAGTATGTTCTAAGTCTGTCGAGGTCGGATTCGGTGTCCACGCCGATCCCGTGGTAGTCCCACTCGAGGACCCGCATCTTCCAGCCCTGATCCAGCACCCTGAGCTGCTCCAGGCTCTCCGTCACTTCCGCCGGAGAGCGCGGAGCTCGAGCCAGCTCCAGAAGCGCCTCGCGGCGGTAGGCGTAGATCCCGATGTGCTTGAACGCCCGGACGGCCTCGGGCCACGCATCGCCGGGTTCGAGACTCGAGCCCCGGGGCCATGGAATGGGCGCCCGCGAGAAGTACAGCGCGTTCCCTTCCCCGTCGGACACCACCTTGACCACGTTCGGGTCCAGGAAATCCCTCACCTCGTGGATCGGGGCGACGGCAGTGGCAAAATCGATGCGTTCCCGGTCCACGAGGTCGACGAGCGCGTCGACCAGGCCGGGATCCATCATCGGCTCGTCGGTCTGGACGTTCACGAAGATCTCGGCATCGATCTCGAGCGCCATCTCCGCTATCCGATCCGTCCCGCTCGGATGGGACGCCCTCGAGAGCCAAACGTGGTCCGTAAACGCCCGACAGGCCCGCTCGACCCGGTCGGAGTCCGTCGCCACGTAGGCCCGGTCCACGCGTTCGGCGCGCGCCGCGCTCTCGTACACCCTCTGCACGAGCGGACGCCCGCCGACGTCGGCGAGGACCTTGCCCGGAAACCGCTGTGAGTCGAAGCGGGCCGGAACGACCACAACGGCATGCATGGGAGCCATGGCCGGCGCGATTTGAGGGTGATCACGATCGAGATGGCACACTAGTCGCGTGTCGAGGGAGGCGGCAACCCCGGGGCGAGGATCGCCCGGGGCCCGGCCCTAGAACGCGCCGAACTTCATCGACACCTGACCGAAGAACTGGCTCAGATCTCCCGTGTCGAGCCCGGCGAGGTCCACATCCCACACGAACCGATAGCCGCCGCCGAAGTCGAGCCGGAACCAGGAGGCCACGTTGAACTCCAGGTTGAGCGCCGGCTCGAGCACCCAGATCCCGTCGGACTCGTCCCCGAGACCCAACGATCCGCCCCCGATCAGGCCGAGAACCGTCATGTGGTACACCTGGCTCCACACGCTGATGAACTCGAACTCGGCCCCCGCATACCACATGTCGAGGGACTGCGGGCCGCTGCCGGGACGCTCGACGTCCACCCCACCCGCCAGGACGTACCCGCCGGCGCCCATTCCGAACTGGTGCGACACGAGCCAGCCACCTCTGGCGCCGAAGAAGCCCGCGAACTGGTCGTTCACCGCCGACCCTTTCAGCACGAG
>CANPVW010000012.1 GCA_947581745.1 Candidatus Benthicola azotiphorus | reverse complement strand
CGACGCACGCGGACGCGGGCGTCGCGCATGGGCGAAAGGTGGAGAGTGCCGGAATGAACCGAACCGAGCTCACGGAAGCGCTGGCCCGCAGCACCGGGCTGTCCCGTGTCGACGCCGCGCTCGCTGTCGAAGGCCTGTTCGATCCACGAGATGGGGTCATCGCGCGGGCTCTGAGGCGCCGGCGCACGGTCCGGATCACCGGGTTCGGGAGCTTCGTGCCCCGTCGTCGTACCGCCCGGCTCGGCCGTGATCCCCGTTCGGGCGATCCGATCCGGATTCCAGCCGGTACGACCATCGCGTTTCGGCCTGGAAAGCCCCTGCGCGAGACGATGGGCTGAAGGACGACGTCAGCCGCCCCGATCGGGCTTCACCGCCACCTCCCGTCCCCGGATGGACGTGCCGTTGAGCTTCTCGATCACCCGGTCCACCACCTGCGAGTCGATCTCCACGAGCGAGAAGCTGCCTCGAATCTCGATCTTGCCGATCTGCGCTCCCGCGATCCCCGTTTCGCCCGTGATCGCGCCGACCAGGTCTCCGACCCGCACCGAGTCGCGGTTGCCCGCCCCGATGAACACGCGCGACCAGGAACCCCGAGCTCCCGGGTGAGCCACCGCGCTCCCTCCCGCGGCCCGATCCGCGACGGACGTACGGGCCGGACGGGCGGGTTCTCCGCGCCGTGAGGCTGCTTCCACGTCCGCCCACGGGCGGAGCGTCGGGTCGCCGCCGCCGGAGCGCCGGAGCAGGTCGGACAGGGCCGTAGCGACCCGCGTCGTCCCGAACTCCCTGACCAGCGGCTCGAGGACGAGGAGCTCGGCGTCCGTGCCGCCTCTTTCGATCCGGGCCCGGACCTGCGCCCGGTATCGACCGAGCGGGTCGAGTCCGGCCGTAGGGAGGGTGCCGGGAATCAACTGCAGCGATGTTCCTGCACGTCTGGCGAGAATCTCCAGCTGCGGCCAATGGGCCGGGTCCACGATCGCCACGGCGTGACGCCCGGCTCCCCCCGTGAGAGCGTCGAGCGTCAGCGGGAGGCCGAACCAGGCAAGCGCCGGCTCTCCGACGCGGCCGGATTCGCGGGTTCGCGTGACGAGGTCCCCATCGCCATCTGCCACGCCGACTTCCAGGCCGACACTCTCGAGAGCCGCTCGCACGGTCGGGATCGACGATTCGGATCGGCACCGCACGATGGCCCCCGGGCGCTCCGCCAGGGCCTCGACCAGAATGGACAGGCGCTCTTCCTCGGAGGCACCGAGGCCGACCGCGATCCGATCCGGAAAGCCACCTTCCGCAGGGTCGGGAGCCTTTCCTTCCTCGAACAGGCCTTCTGGCCACCGGCGGCCCCTCGGAAGCTGACGTTGCACGAGCTCGAGAAACTCGTCATCGACCCTGCGGCTTACGGCGACCCGCTTCACTTCGCTTCCCACGGAGTCGAGCAGTGGCTCCACGGAAGCCCACTCGTCCAGGTCTTCGAGGTCCGCAACTCCGTCGAGGATCAGAAGCCGAAGGTCGGACAGGCTGAGGCGGCCGAGCCGGATCTCCGGCAGCAGAAGCGACGGCCTCGCCACCAGGCAATGGACATCGATCGCTCCGGTATCGAGAGTTCCGTCCGGGCGCGGCCGCGCCGCGCCGGTCCGCAGGCTCGCCGCCCCCACGGCACGCTGCACCGCGAGCACGACCTCCGCTGCCCGGTCCCGAGTAGGCACGAGAATCAGGGCCTGCAGGCCCGTTTCAGGGTCGCAGTCCATCTCCACGGCGAGCGCGTACACCGCCTCCACGCCGGCGCCGCGACCGGCGGCGATCGCGAGGTGATGGCCCCGCCGGATCGGCATGTCGGCGGCGGAGAGGACTTCGGGCACGCCACGGAACCCCATCCGGTTCGCGATTCCGGTTACATCAGACTCATTCGGCATATCAGGTCACGCTCTCTCTCGGCCCTGTTCAGATTCCCGTTCGCGTGGTTGACGGCGCCACCGGCGCCTCCCTAGTCTACCCGGCGCATTTCCCGTCCTCACACCCCGATCGGAACGACATGATCAGGTTCGCAGGCTTGCCGGCCCTCCTGTCGCAGACCGTGGACGGCGGACTCCTCGAGCGGATGACCGCGGTAAGGGACGCGGTGTGGGGCGTTCCGCTCATCCTGCTGCTCGTGGGGACAGGCGTATATCTAACCCTGCTCCTCCGGGGCCTGCAATTCCGCAAGCTGGCCCACGCACTCTACCTCGCCTTCGTCAAACGGACCGAGGAGGGCGGGGAGGGCGACATATCGCACTTCCAGGCCCTGATGACCGCGCTCGCGGCGACGGTGGGCACCGGGAACATCGTCGGTGTCGCCACCGCGATCTCCGCCGGTGGCCCGGGTGCCCTGTTCTGGATGTGGGTCACCGGCCTCGTGGGGATGGCCACCAAGTACAGCGAAGCCGTGCTCGGCGTGCGCTTCCGTGAGACCGATGCCCGGGGCGAGAAGTCCGGCGGTCCCATGTACTACCTCGAGAACGGCATTCGATGGGGGAGGCTCGGACGAGTGCTGGCGGTTTCGTTCGCCCTCTTCGCGACCATCGCCGCCTTCGGAATCGGCAACGGAGTCCAGTCCAATTCCGTCGCCGAGGCCGTGAGCAACGTCACCGGGTTCTCCCGGCTGACGGTCGGTCTGGTCACCGCCTTTCTCGTCGCCACGGTCATTCTCGGGGGCGTCCGCTCGATCGGCAGGTTCACTGCCGTGTTCGTGCCGTCGATGATCCTGCTCTACATGGCGGCGGCGGGACTGATCCTGGTGCTCAACCGGGCGCACGTCCCTGACGCCTTTCGCCTCGTGTTCGAGCACGCGTTCAGCGGCCGGGCGGCGGCCGGCGGCGCCGTGGGCTACACGATCGGCCAGGCGCTCCGGAGCGGCGTGTCGCGCGGTGTGTTCTCCAACGAATCGGGGCTCGGAACGGGGGCGATCGCCGCCGCGGCGGCGCAGACCCGGGAGCCCGTTCGCCAGGCACTGATCTCGATGACCCAGACGTTCATCGACACGCTGGTGATCTGCACGTTCACCGGCATCGCGATCCTGTCCACCGGCGCCTGGCAGATGGGGCTCGACGGGGCGTCGCTCACGCAGCAAGCGTTCTCGACCGGTCTTCCCGGCGAATGGGGTCACAACCTGGTGGCGATCTGCCTGAGCTTTTTCGCCTTCAGCACGATCCTCGGCTGGTCCTACTACGGCGAGAGAAACCTCGAGTACCTCGTGGGTGTGAAGGCGATCCTGCCGTACCGGCTGCTGTTCGTGGTCGTCACCGCAGTCGCCGCCGTGGCGCAGCTGGACATCGTGTGGCTCGTATCGGACGTGATGAACGGCCTCATGGCACTTCCGAATCTGATCGGACTCCTGCTGCTTTCCGGGATCGTGTTCCGCGAGACCCGGGCGTACTTCAACCGGTTCGGAAAGGCGCCACCGTTGAGCTGACGGAGTACGCGCCGCTCGAAACGCCCGAATCAGCCCCCGAACGCCCGGTAGTGGCCCAGGTCGAAAGCCCGGATGGAGAGGATGTCACGAGATCGAAAACCAATCTCCGCGAGCGTGGCCGCCTCGTCGGAGACCCTGCGTTCGGCGTACTCGACGTAGTAATCCGTCGGATCGTCCGATTCGCGAAGCAGCATCGAGCGAAGACCGAGCCGCTTCGCGTCCTTCACCGATGTGTCGGCGGGCAGGTCCGTCACGTGCTCGAGCCATCGATCCGGCATGGCGAGCCGCACGGTGACCCTGTCCGCAGAAGCCGGGGAATCAACGGCGTCCGGGGACGCGGCGTCGCTCATACGTGCTCCAGGGTGTAGAGGAATCGCTGCGTGATGTCGGTGACGTCGAGTCCGACCACCCGGTCGGTCACGGCGTGCACGTTGGTGTGTCCATGCTCACGGTCCACCCGGATCTCGGCGGCGCCGATGTCTCCCTCGAACCGGATCGAGTCTGCCGACTCATCGGCGACCTGAAGGAGGGTATGCGCGGCATAATACTGCCGCGCCTGGCGGAGCACTTCCTCGGGCGAAACGTGGGTCATGACGAGGTATCGCATCGAACAGACTCGCTGGTGAATGGCCCGGGTCCGACCCCGACCGGCGCGGACGCTCCGCTTGCCGGAGCGTCAACTTCTCAAGGGGCAGCGGTCCCGTCAACCTCCCCGGAGGGGTGTTGCAGGAGACCGCTTGCCCGGCGGCCCCGACGTTCGGATCTTGGCCCGATGAGCGTTCCTGGACTCCCCCGGGGACGGCCAACCGATCCCGCGAAGAGAGCCTGACAGTGCCCATGCAGTTCGGCCGTTTCTTCCTTCCTGGCCCGACCGAGGTTCTTCCCGAGGTGCTGGAGGCGATGGTGCGCCCGGTGATCGGACACAGGGGACCGGACATGGAGCGCCTCCTGTCCGGGATGGACGCGCGTCTGAGGGCCCTGTTCCGGACGGGGCGACCGGTATACCTGTCCACTTCCTCCGCGACCGGGTTCATGGAGGCGGCGATCACGAATCTCAGCCGTCGCCGGGTCCTCTGCCTGGTCGGTGGTGCGTTCGGGGCGAGATTCAAGGCGATCGCAGAGCGGTGCGGGCGCCCGGCGGACGCACTGGAGGTGGAATGGGGAACGCCGCATACGCCCGAGATCCTGCGTGCAGCGCTCGATGCGAGCCCGGGAGCCTATGACCTGGTGACGGTGGTTCACTCCGAGACTTCCACCGGGGTCCTCAACCCCGTGAGCCGGCTGGCGGAGGTGGTCAGGGAGCAGGACGATCTCCTGATCGCGGTGGACGGCGTCACTTCCGTGGGCGGCGCTCCCGTCGAATTCGACGACTGGGGTCTCGATTTCCTGCTGACGGGTTCGCAGAAGGCTCTCGCGCTGCCGCCGGGACTGGCCCTGGCCGCG
>CANPVW010000011.1 GCA_947581745.1 Candidatus Benthicola azotiphorus | reverse complement strand
GTCTTTCCGCCGTCCGACTCCTCCCGGATCCGTTCAAAGATCAGGACGTTGGCATCCACCGCCATGCCGACCGACAGGATGAGGCCCGCGATTCCCGGCAGCGTGAGGGTGGCTCCGAGACCCGCGAGTCCCCCCAGCACCAGCAGCACGTACACGGCGAGAGCCCCCACCGCCATCACACCCGCCAGGCGGTAGTACCACACCATCAGCAGGATCACGCCGACGATCCCGATGATGAAGGCGTTGCGGCCCTGGCGGATCGAGTCCGCGCCGAGTGACGCGCTGACCGTGTGCTCCTCCACCACCTTGATCGGCATCGGGAGGGCGCCGGCGCGCAACACCAGCGCGAGGTCCTGCGCCTCCTGGAAGCTCGATCCCGCACCCATCTCGATCTGCGCCCGGCGGGACAGGGTCTGCCGGATCACCGGCGCGCTCTGCACCCGCCCGTCCAGCACGATCGCCATGTAGCGCCCCACGTTGGGCGCCGTGCCACGCTGGAACACCCGGGCGCCCCGGCGCGTCGTCTCGAACGGCACGTACGGCTGGTTGAACTGCGGATCGCGGGCGGCCGGTCCGGCATCCGCCAGCAGGTCACCCGTGAGGATCGGGTCGGATTCCAGCACGTACAGCTCCCGGTACGCCCCCCCGGCAGCCGATGTGGGCTCGGCTCCCCATCGCACCTCTGTGTTGCGGGGCAGTCCGTTCTTGAACGCCTCGGTCGCCAAGTAGCGCTCGACCGTCGGCACCTCCTGCTCCGCCACCAGCAGGATGCCCGGATTGCCGGACTCGAGGAGAAGTGACGTCAACGGTCGGAGGTTCGGCTCGCCGGAGCCCTGGGCGGCCTCCGACGCCCCGGCCGTCGTGTCTGCCCCGGTCGCCGGCGCGACGGCCGCCGAGTCGGCTGCCGTCGAGTCCGGTTCGGTGCCCAGGATGTCGGTCAGCACGGGGGCCTGCGCCGCAGGCTCTTCGATCGCCGCCTCCTGCAGGTTCTCGGCTCCGAGCTCCTGAACGATGCCCCGGTCGATGCGGGGGAGCGCGTTCAGGAAGTTGTCATCGTCGCGAACCAGCTTGAACTCCAGGAACGCCGTCCTCTCGACGATCGACTTCGCGCGCTCCGGGTCGTCAATCCCCGCGAGCTCCACGATGATCCGCTCGTTGCCGACGCGTTGAATCGTCGGCTCGCGAACGCCGAACTCGTCGATCCGGTTTCGGATGGTCGTCAGCGTGCGCTCGACCGCATCGGCCCGAGCCTCCGCCGTGAGCGTTCCCTCTGGATCGTCGATCTCCACGGCCAGGTGCATTCCGCCCTGCAGATCGAGGCCCAGGTTGATGGCGGGGACTTTCTCGCCGGTCGGCCCAGTCTTCGGGATCAAGGCATAGACAGAGACGACGATCAATCCCAGAATGACCAGGAGTCTATTTCGGATGTTTCGCATCGGAACGGGCCAGTCCTCCAGCCGGGTGCCCTTCTGTCGGAGCCCGCCCAATGCGGACTCCGTTCATAAGCGGCGCAAGGTACGGAGGAAAGGCCCGATTGAAAACCCCGGGCGGCCGCCCCGGGAGGCGGTCCCCCTCAGCTATCCTGGTGAATTCCCGTCCAGCGCAGGATGTCCTCCATGAGGCACCACCCGGTCACGCCGGATTGCAGCAGGTTCAAACCTACAAACGCCGTGAACAGGAGCCACCACGGGCTCACCCAATGGGCGAGCGCCAGGCTGGCGAGCACGAACGACCCGGCAATCACCCTGATCTTCCGATCCATCGTCATCGCGATCTCCTCTCGAGACACGTTCTTCAATGTTCATTGGCGTATCACGAACGAACTGCGTCACTGGCCCCCGCCAGCCTCGTTCGAGCTCTCAGAGCCACACCCGGCGGCTTTCTCCACCCCGAGCTGGAAGGCCCTGATCGGGTGCTTCGGGTCCTCGACCCCGGTACAGGCCTCCACCCCGGCCAGGATGCGGCTCGCCATCTCATCCTCGGTGAAAATGAGGATCATTTCGGACCGGTAGGGGGCGGCCGAGCCGTACCAGCCCACGGATCGAGCGGGAG
Source organism: Candidatus Benthicola azotiphorus (assembly GCA_947581745.1). Taxonomy (GTDB): domain Bacteria; phylum Gemmatimonadota; class Gemmatimonadetes; order Palauibacterales; family Palauibacteraceae; genus Benthicola; species Benthicola azotiphorus. Next base: position 1,964 of record CANPVW010000011.1, on the reverse strand, counting down.
CGTTCCTCTCGTGTCCCTCGACGGCCAGGCGACTGAACGTGGTCACTTCGAGCTCCGACAGGAGGCGTTCCACGCACTTCTCGTCCCCCTCCAGGAAAGTCAGCGTCACCAGCTTCATCGTCTCGTTCTCCCGTATTCGCATCAGGCGTTCTGTTCGACCGGGGCATCCGACTTCGCGCCACTGCGGTCTCTTCGCAACAGGAAGTAGATTCCGGGCACGACCACCAGGGTCAGGAGCGTGGAGGCCAGAGAGCCGGCGATCAGGGCCACCGCGAGCCCCTCGAAGATCGGATCGAACAGGATGACGATCGCTCCGATGATCACGGTGCCCGCCGTCAGCGCGATCGGACGCGTGCGCACGGCGCCCGCTTCGATGACTGCCTGCTTGAGCTGAATGCCAGCCTCGAGCCTGGCCTCCAGATAGTCGATCAGGAGTATTCCGTTTCTCACCATGATCCCGGCGAGCGCAATCATGCCGATCATCGAGGTGGCAGTGAAGAAGGCGCCGAACGCCAGGTGACCCGGGGCGATCCCGATCAGAGTCAGCGGAATCGCCGTCATCATCACGAGCGGTGTGACGAAGCTCCCGAACCAGGCGACAAGCAATCCGTAGATAAGCAGCAGAGCGCCGGCGAACGCGATGCCCAGATCCCGAAACACCTCATACGTCACCTGCCACTCGCCGTCCCACTTCATCACGGGCTGCTCGACGATGCCCGGCTGGCGGGTGTACAGTTGCCCGAGCCGCGCGCCCGACGGAAGCTCGATCTCGCCGACCCGGTCCTTCAGGTCGAGGATCGCATACACGGGACTCTCCTCGGCCCCCGCCACCTCGGCCGTGACGTAGATCACGCGCTGGCCGTTCTTCCGATCGATCGGCTGTGGGACCGCCGTTATCTCCTCCTCGACGAGCTGGCCGACCGGCACCATTACACCCTGACGCGAGGCCACGTGCAGCGCGCCGATCCGGTCCGGCCCCGACCGGGCCTCCTCCGGCAGGCGTACCCTGACGGGAACGGTGCGCCGCGATGCGGGCACCGACAGCTGGGTGCCGACGGTCCCGCCCAGGCCGATCGCCAGCGCGCCGACCACCTGCTCTTTGGCGACTCCCGACAGGGCGGCCTTCTCCTCGTCGACTCGCAGACGAAGCTCCTCCTGCGGATCGATCAGGGACCAGTCGATGTCCACCACGGCCGGGTGATCCGCGAATCTCTCCATCACCTGCTCGGCCACCCGCCGCTGCGCCCGCTCGTCCGGTCCGTAGATCTCGGCGACCAGGGTGGAGAGTACCGGCGGCCCCGGCGGAACCTCCACGACCTTGGCCCGCGCCCCGCTGCGGGAGCTCGCGACCACGGAGTCCACGATCGGCCGCACGACTTTCGCGACGTCGTGGCTCTGTGCCCGTCTCTCCGACTTATCAACCAGGTTTACCTGAATGTCTGCAACATTATTTCCACGACGTAGATAGTAGTGCCGTATCATCCCGTTGAAGTTGAACGGCGCCGCGACGCCAGCGTACACCTGGACGTCCGCGATCTCGGGCACGGCGCCGAGCGCGCGGGCCACGTCGAGAGCCAGCGCCGAACTGGTCTCCAACGTAGTGCCTTCGGGCAGGTCCAGGATCACCTGCATCTCGTTCTTGTCGTCGAACGGGAGCATCTTCACCATCACCGTTCGCGTGAAGAACAGTCCCGTGGCGCCCAGAAGGAGGACCAGAACGACTCCCAGCGCCGCCACCAGTCGGGCGGGCCTGTCGAGGAGCGGCTCCAGGAGCCACCGGTATGCCGCGTAGATCTTCGTCTCCTCGAGCACGTATCCCGGCTTCCCGTCATCCCCGTGCCCTGCCTTCCCCAGTAGCCGAAACGCGAGCCACGGGGTCCCGATGAGGGCAACCAGCAGCGAGAACATCATCGCCAGGCTCGCGCCGATCGGCATGGGGCTCATGTACGGACCCATGAGGCCGG
>CANPVW010000010.1 GCA_947581745.1 Candidatus Benthicola azotiphorus | reverse complement strand
AGCTGGCCGAGCCGCTCCAGGACCGAGCCGAGCGTCCAGCTGTCGACGATGGTTCGGACCCACCAGGGCCGCACTACGTACTTCTCGTAGGCCTCGAGCGCCTCCTGCGGTCGGCCCGCAGCATCTGCGATCAGGCCCGTCCAGACGTAGCCGCAGGCTTTGCACGTCGTGCGTTCCATTCCCTCGAGCAGGGCGAGTGCCTGGTCGACGTCGCCACGCGCGGCGGACAGGTGGGCCTCCGCCAGGATCCGCAGCGCCACTTCCCAGCCGCCCGTCGCGAACGCCACCGTGGCCTGCTGCTGGCGCTCGAGAAGCGCCTCCGCCTGCTCCTCGCGCCCCAGTGCAGCCTGGATGGAGGCGAGTGGAAGGAGTGGCGCCTCCCCATCAGGGACCTCGGCGATCGGGTGGCGACTCAGCGCCTCGTCCAGGACCCGCCTCGCGCCCGCCCGGTCCCGCTTGGCCAGCAGAAGTGTCCAGGACGACCACACGGCGCGCTGGATGGACGTGCCACTCCAGCCCTCCTCTTCGGAGATCCTCGCCGCCCGTTCCCGCCGCCTCGCCGACTCCTCGAATCGGCCGCGCGTCGCTTCGAGGCCGGCCATCTCGGATTCCATCGCCCAGCGCCAGTAAGGCGTGCCCCCGCCGAGGTCCTGCAGCGACTCGTAGCGCTCCGCGGCCTTGCCGAACTCGCCCAGGGTCAGCTCGAGGTCGGCCAGCCGCTGGACCATCGAAGGGGCGCCCGGTGCCACCTCGAGGGCCTCGTTCAGCATGTCCCTGGCTTCCTCGGGCCGGTCCAGATCGCGAAGCGTCGATGCCGCGTTGCCATACGCCGTCGTGTTCCCGGAATCGGACCCGATGGAGCGCTGGTAGAACTCGAGCGCCTTCTCGTCGTCTCCGCGCGCGCTGTAGAGGATCGCCACGTTGTTGAGCGCCCAGGCATCCTCCGGGTCGTGCTCCAGCAGGTTCTCGTACGCGAGGATGGCGCGGTCGAGATCGCCCGCCGTCGTGTAGTAGGTCCCCTCCGTGAGGTAGCGTTCCCGTGTGGTCAGGCGGTCCCGGTGCTCGAACGCCTTCTTCTGGGCCTCGACAGCCCTCAACCGGTCGATGCCCAGGTTGCTCAGCATCGTGCCCAGTTTGCGCCATGCCATGGCGAAGGCGGAGTCTCTCTCGACCGCTTCCTCGAGGAGCCCGATGCCCCGCATCTCGTCGCCCTGATCGTCGGCCGCGAGGGCCTGGGAGTAGAGCTCGAGGGCATCGAGGGATGCGGTGGTCACCTGTTCGAGAGGCGGTGTGGCCCGAAGCGACGTGTACGACTCCCCGATCCGCTCCCTCAAGCGGGCCGAGAGGTCATCCACGGCCGGAACGATCTCGCCCTCTTCGGCGGCTGTTTCGCGGACCGCCAGGAGCTCCGCTCCGTCCGAAGCCGCCAGGAGCCTCGCCGACAGCACGTAGCGACCGCCGGCCTCGTTGATCTCGCCGACGATCACGGCCGGCCATCCCTCGCGGATCGCCACCTCGCGCGCCAGAGCCTCGTCGAGCGCCTCGGTCGAGGTCCTCTCCATGCGATCGAGCACGCCTCGGATGCGCGAGGATTCGACGACGCGGACGACGTCGGACTGCGACAGGTCGATCCTCAGGGCTTCCGTGGCCGTCGCCGCGAGGTCCGGGTCTCTGGACTCGAAGTCCGCCAGGACGAGCTCGGATCTCTCGTCCAGCACCCCTTTGGCGACCAGCGAACCCACGGGGCCGATGCCCCGATCCCGCATGAACATGAAGCCCGTGGTGAAGACCGTGAGGAGCACGAATGCCGCGGCGCCTCCGAGCAGCGCGTTGCGCCACGTGAACAGGCGGCGGGGCGAGAGATCGCGGCTGGACTCGGTGGAGACCGGAGCGTCTGTCTCCCGGGGAGAGGAATCAGTGGCCGGGGGAACCCTCGCCGGGGGCCGGGCCTGGATCAGGGCCGTGGCCAGAATGACCGGGAGCCCTATGAGCAGCAGAACGACCGCGAACGGGAACACCCAGCCGGGCAATCCCATGTTGTTCTTGAGCACGTCGACGACCTGGAGGACGATCCAGGACGCACCGACATACACGGCGAGCACCTGCCAGAACGAGCGCAGTCTCCCGTCGCGAGACAGCCTGTTGGGTCCCGTCATCCGATTCGCGTATGCTCCAGATTGAGTTCGCAGCCTGATCCAATGTGTCCAAGTGCCCGTCATACGGGCAAGGATCGGGGGTTTTCGCGTCCGTCGGGATTGCCGGACCCCGCGGCTACCGGCACCTTTCCGGAGCCGTCACCTGACACCCTCGACCCGGAGCGGCACCATGCGGAGCTGGCTCGCAATTCTTCCTGTGGCCCTGCTCGTCACGGCTTCCTGCTCGAACGACCGGGACACCGGATCGCCCGGCACAGACCTCACCCCCGCAACGGGCTACGAGATGAAGCACTTCGGTACGACACCCGATGGAGAGACCGTCGACCTGTTCACGTTGCGCAGCGCAAGCGGGGTGGAGCTCGATGTGGCGACGTATGGAGGCATCGTCACGCGCCTGCTGGCCCCGGACCGGGACGGCGGGCTGGTCGACATCGTGCTCGGCCACGAGCGTCTCGACTCCTACCTTGCCGGGACCCCCTACTTCGGGGCGATCGTCGGAAGATACGGAAACCGGATCGCGAACGGGCGATTCACGCTGGACGGAACGGAGTACGCGCTCGCCGTGAACAACGGGCCGAACCACCTGCACGGAGGAATCCGCGGGTTCGACAAGGTGGTCTGGGATGCGGAGCCGTACGCGAACGAGGCCGAGACAGGGGTCGTGCTGCGCCACGTCTCCGCCGACGGCGAGGAGGGTTACCCGGGCGAGCTGTCTGCGAAGGTGACGTACGCGCTCACGGCGGCCGGCGAATTGCGAATCGAATACGAGGCCACGACCGACGCGCCGACGATCGTCAACCTGACGCACCACGGATACTGGAACCTGGCGGGGCACGACTCGGGAGACATCCTGGGGCACGAGCTCGAGATCCGCGCGAGCCGTTTCACGCCGGTGGACGAGACGCTCATTCCGACCGGGGAGCTGCGGCCGGTCGAAGGCACACCGTTCGACTTCCGGCAACCGACGCCGATCGGGGCACGGATCGACGCGGATGACGAGCAGATCGCGTTCGGCGGCGGCTACGACCACAACTTCGTCCTGGATGGATGGGAGAACGACGGCGAGTTGAGATCCGCGGCCGTCCTGCACGACCCGGTCAGCGGGCGGAGCATGGAGGTCCTCACGACCGAGCCGGGGCTCCAGTTCTACAGCGGCAACTTCCTGGACGGAAGCGACGTCGGGAAAGGCGGAGTGGTCTACGAGAGGCGGAGCGGCCTCTGCCTGGAGACGCAGCACTTCCCCGACTCGCCGAACCAACCGGCGTTTCCGACCACGATCCTGCGTCCGGGCGAGATCTACCGCTCGACGACCGTGTACCGGTTCTCGGCGGAATGAGCGGGAGGCCTGCGCGACGTGTTTTCGATCCGCGGGCCTTCACGCTCTCATTCAGCCTGCTCTGCGCCGTGACGCCCCTCGTGCGGGCCCAGACCGGGGCGATCCGCGTCGCCCTTCCTTCCTCGTGGATCTCCGGCTACGGGGACCCGATCGCCGGAGAGGAGCTGGAATACCACTCGCCGCTGCCGGACGTCCGGCGATCCCTGCTCGTCCGGTCGGAGGACGCGGAACGCGCCATCGAGTGGGAGACCGCTCCGGTGCCGGTGGACTTCACCGGCGAAGTGGCCACGTTCGTGGTCCTCGCCGCGATCGACGCGACGGACGACAGGCGGGAGTTCGTTCTCTCGATCGACGGCGAGCCGGCAATCCGGTTCGTGAGCCCCCGGGTCGCCGAGACCGGAACCCTGGAGTGGGTCGGCGAACGGGGGGTGAGAGGCGAGCTCCGGATAACCCTGGTGGATCGGTACGCGGATGCGATGGGCTACCTGCTGCTCCACGTGCCGAGGACTCTGCTCCGGCCGGGAGAGCCGCTGCGCCTGTCGGTGTCGGGGGAGAGCGCCGGCTCGCGCACCTGGTTCATGGTGTTCATGTCCGAGATCAGCGCAGGGATCTCCGTGCGGGGCAAGCCGGCCGTGGTCCGGACGCCGAACGGGCCGAAACAGACGGTCCGGGTGGACGTAACCTATTTCGGCGAGCCCGCGCTTCTCCACATGGAGGCGCCCGGGACCGTCGCCGAGGCGCTTCTCGGG
>CANPVW010000009.1 GCA_947581745.1 Candidatus Benthicola azotiphorus | reverse complement strand
AACAGGCGCTCGGGATCGTCTCGAGCCCCGTCCGCCGCTGGGCCCTGATCGGGGGCATCACCGGCTTCCTGACGGCCGCCGGGCTGACTGGCCTCACGGCGCTCGCGTATCCGCTGGTGACGCAGGGAAAGCCGATCCTCTCGTGGCCGGCCTACTTCGTGATCATGTTCGAGATGACGATCCTGTTCACCGGGCTGTTCGGGTTCCTCGGCGTACTGCACCACACCCGGAAGCCCGGCCGTCTGTCGCCGCAATACAGAACGACGTTCTCCGTGGACCGGTTCGGCGTCTACGTGCCGGCCGCAGCGGGGGCCGATCAGAGGGGCGTGGAATCGCTGGTCCGGGACGCGGGCGCGGTCGAGGTGGAGGTGGGCGTATGAGCCTCCGACCGGGCGTACGGGCAGTGCTCGCGGCCATGGTCCTGGCGATCACGACCTCGGCGTGCGACGACCAGGTGAAGTACGTGCCCTGGTTCGCGACGATGACGTCCCAGCCGTCGGTGGAAACGTACGAGGCGGAGCCCATGGCGCCGGTGGCCGGGACGGTACCGGCCGGTTTTGAACGAAACCTGGACCTGCTGGCCGCCGACACCCTGCTGACCAACCCGCTGGCCGGCACGCCGGAGGAAGTGGAGCGCGGACGTGTCCTGTTCCTCCAGTTCTGCGTCGTGTGCCACGGCGACGAGGGCAAGGGCGACGGCCCGGTGGTGGGTCCGAACCGGCTGCCTCCTCTGCCCACGCTCAATCTGCTCTCGGAACGGGCCGTGGACCTGTCGGATGGATACATCTACGGAATGATCGGGAACGGGCGGGGGGTGATGCCATCGTACCGCCGCGTCCCGGCGGAGGATCGGTGGTACCTGGTGAAATACGTCCGGAAGCTGCAGGAACAGGCTTCGGCGGCGGAATGACCGCACCGACACCGCACGAACGAACGGATGGGCGATACTTTGAGCTCGCACGATTCAGATAGCACGAAGGAGCTGGCCCTCAACACGGTCTCGGGACGAGTCAGCGGCCTCGCAGGGGCGCTGTGGCTCGTGGCCATCGCCGTGGGAGCGATCGGCTTCTACGTAGCGCTCGGGAGCGCCCCGCAGCGGGCGTGGCAGGCCGTCTGGATCAACTTCCTGTTCTGGACCGCGCTCGCGGAGGCGGGAGTGATCTTCGGCGCCATCCTGGTGGCGGCCAAGGGTCACTGGGGCAAGCCGTTCCGGCGCATCGCCGAGGCGACAGGGGGGTTCCTCCCGATCTCGTTCCTCGTGTTCATCGCCATGTACTGGGGCGCCGCGTACATCTTCCCGTGGATGCAGCCGATCGAGGGCCACATCAACCGTGAGTGGCTGACGCACGACGGCGTCTTCCTGCGCAATGGAATCCTGCTGCTTCTGCTGTACGGCCTCAGCTTCTACTTTCTCCGGGTCTCTCTGAGACCGGACGCGCGGCTGGCGGCTCAACGGCAGGGCGGGTGGAGGAAGAGGCACCTGGAGCGCGTCGCGCGCGGATGGCGCGGGGACGAGGAAGAAGCCGAGCGATCGAGGCGAACCATGTCCTGGCTCGGGCCGGTGCTGATCCTGGCATGGGTGCTCGTGTTCAGTCTGCTCAGCTTCGACATGTCCATGTCACTCATGCCCGGTTTCATCAGCGTGATCTGGGGACCGCTGTACTTCGTCAGCGGCTGGCTCTGCCTTCTCGCCCTCCTGGCCGTCATCGCGCAGCGCTATCGTGGCCGCTATCACCTCGATGACGTGTGGGGCAAGCACGAGTTTCACGATCTCGGCAAGCTGATGTTCGCCTTCGTGATCTTCTGGAGCTACCTGTGGTTCTCGCAGTTCCTTCCGATCTGGTACGGCAACCTGGGCCGCGAGACGATCTTCTTCGAGCAGCGCATAAACCACGGCTTCAAGCCCCTGCTCTACCTGCAGATGGCGCTCGTGTTCGCCGCACCCTTCGCCCTCTTGCTGTGGCGGGTTCCCAAGATGAACTCGCGATACCTGTCGTTCGTCGGACTGATCATCCTGATCGGGTTCTGGCTGGAGAAGTACATGGCGGTCGTGCCCTCGACCTGGCACGGCGAGGGCATCCCTCTGGGCTGGATCGAGGCAGCGATCACGGCCGGATTCCTGGGCCTGTTCGGGCTCAGTTACTCGGTCTATGCGAGTCTCGGACCGAAGATCCCGATCGCCGAGGCCCTCGTGTCGGGTGAGCGATCCCGCGGACCCTAGCTCTTCCCCGGTTGCGCCGACCGACCGACCTTCGTATGCTCCCATCATAGTTGCGACTCAGTCTCAACTAGCGTAATCACAACCCTCGCAACGCGAATCGGGCGTTGACAGCCACCCGAGGCGAATCTGGAGGAGCCCGGCGTGACCTATCAAAGCACACGGATCATGGATCTCCTCAAGGAAGCCACGGCCGAGCCCCACCGTGACGCCGAACGTCGCAGGCTGCAGAGCGAGCTGGTCCGCGGCCGTCTGCCAGCGGAGACGTATGCTCGCTGGCTGGGCCAGATGTTCCTCCTCCATCGAGCTCTCTGGAAGGAGATCGAACGTCGGCGCGCCGAGCACCCGCCACTGGACGAGATCGTGAGGGACGAGGGTCTTCACGTCGAGAACCTGAGGGCAGACCTGGCCCTGTTCGGAATCGACGGGGACGAGGTTGCACCGCTGGCGTCCACGCAGCGAGCCATCCGTTCGATCGACCTCACCTCCCGGGCCGATCCTCTGTCCCTGCTCGGTTACAACTACGTGCTGGAAGGCAGCATGAACGGCAACCGGTTCATCGCGCGGGCGCTGGAGAACGGCCTCGAGGTCCCCGCGATCACGTACCTGGACCCGTACGGCGATGAACAGCGTCCCGTATGGCAGGAATACCGGGAGCGCATGAACGCTGCGGGCTTCGACGAAGCACAGGGAGACCGCATGGTCGCCGGAGCGAAGGAGATGTTCCGATTCGTCGCCGAAATGAGCGAGGAGCTGCTGCCGGAGACGGTCCGGGCATAGCGGTCGCCGCGTCCTACTCGGGCGAAGCCGGCACCTCCGGCGGTCGCACCTCGATGCCTCCCGGCTGCGCGGGGCCGACGTAGCGATCCAGGTATCCCAGCCGACTCTCTATCCCCAGGATCCGGTCGACGCGAGCCCGGTAGTACTCGCTGTCGCTGGCTGGATTCCAGGTCCTGGGACGCGGCAGGCCGGCCGCGAGCATGGCTCCCTGCCGGGGAGACAGGGCCGCGGCGGGAATGCCGAAGTAGCACTGCGACGCCGCCTCGGCACCGTAGATCCCGGGACCGAACTCCGCGATGTTGAGATAGAGCTGCAGGATCCGCGCTTTCGACAGGTGCTTCTCGAGCTGTCTCGTCAGGATCGCTTCCCGGAACTTCCGCGTCAGACTGCGCCGGGGCGTGAGCCACAGGTTCTTGGCCACCTGTTGGGTAATTGTCGACGCACCCCGTGGGGCCTCCCGCTCCCGTATCGCCTTCTTGAACGCTTCCTTCATCTCGTGCGACGAGAACCCGTCGTGGAAGAAGAATTCCGTGTCCTCGCTCGCGATCACGGCGCGCTTCAGGTTGGGCGAGATTCGGTCGTAGGGCACGGGTCGCCAGGCCACTTCATCGCTCTGACCCGCCTCCCGACGGGACTCGCGGTACCGCTCGATGAATGCCGTGGTCGAGGGATCGGCCGTGCGGAGCGATTCCACGTCCGGCCAGGTGATCCAGGTGAAGAGGAGCCACAGGACGAAGGTCGCGCCGAGCGCCAGGGCGACGCGACGCGCGAGGCGCCACCTGGCGGACGGCTCGTGGGCTGATTCCGGCGCCGGTTCGGAACTGGATTCG
>CANPVW010000008.1 GCA_947581745.1 Candidatus Benthicola azotiphorus | reverse complement strand
GGCCCTCCGGATGCTGATGAACAACCTGGATCCGGACGTCGCGGAGCGCCCCGAGGACCTCGTGGTGTACGGCGGGCGCGGCCAGGCGGCCCGTGACTGGGACTGTTTCGAAGCGATCGTTCGCGCGCTGCGCGACCTGGGGAACGAGGAGACTCTCCTCGTCCAGTCGGGCAAACCGGTCGGCGTGTTCTACACGCACGAGGACGCCCCGCGCGTGCTGATCGCCAACTCCAACCTCGTGCCGCACTGGGCCACCCAGGAGCACTTCGACGAGCTGGCCGCGAAGGGCCTGATCATGTTCGGCCAGATGACGGCCGGCAGCTGGATCTACATCGGAACGCAGGGGATCCTCCAGGGCACCTACGAGACGCTGGGAGCGCTGGCGGCGAAGAAGGGATGGGACGGGCTGAAGGGCAGGATCGTGCTCACCGGCGGACTGGGCGGAATGGGCGGGGCGCAACCACTCGCGGTCACGATGAACGAGGGCGTGGCGCTGTGCGTGGAAGTGGACCCGAGCCGCGCCCGCAGGCGGCTGGAGACCCGGTACGTGGACCGCGTCGTGGAGAGCACAGACGAGGCCGTGGCCCTGTGCGAGGCGGCCCGGGAGGCAGGCGACGCGCTGTCCGTGGGACTGATCGGCAACTGCGCCGAGGTACTGCCGGATCTCGTGCGGAGAGGGTTCGCTCCGGACGTGGTGACCGACCAGACCTCGGCCCACGACCCGCTGATGTACGTCCCCGTGGGGCTGAGCGTCGAAGAGGCGGCGACCCTCAGGGGACGGGACCCGAAGGAGTACGAGCGCCGCTCGATGTCGTCGATGGCACGGCACGTGGAGGCGATGCTCGAGTTCCAGCGGCGGGGCTCCGAGGTGTTCGACTACGGCAACAACATCCGCCAGCGGGCGTTCGACGAGGGGGTGGAGGACGCGTTCGCCTTTCCGGGATTCGTCCCGGCGTACATCCGGCCGCTATTCTGCGAGGGCAAGGGGCCATTCCGCTGGGTGGCCCTGTCAGGAGACCCGGAGGACATCTACCGCACGGACGAGGCGGTGATGGAGCTGTTCCCGGAGGACCGGCACCTCCACCGGTGGCTCGAGATGGCCCGCCAGAGGGTCGAGTTCCAGGGGCTGCCCGCCCGGATCTGCTGGCTCGGGTACGGTGACCGCGGGCGGGCCGGACACCGGTTCAACCAGCTTGTGGCACGCGGCGTGGTCAAGGCCCCGATCGTGATCGGGCGCGATCACCTCGACTCGGGCTCCGTGGCGAGCCCGAACCGCGAGACGGAGGGAATGAAGGACGGCACGGACGCCGTGTCCGACTGGCCGATTCTGAACGCCCTGATCAACGCCGTCGGGGGCGCCACCTGGGTCAGCTTCCACCACGGCGGCGGAGTCGGCATCGGGTTCGCCCAGCACGCCGGCCAGGTGATCGTGGCGGACGGAACGGTCGCCGCCGAGCGCCGGCTGGACCGCGTCCTCACCACGGATCCCGGGATGGGGATCATCCGGCACGCGGACGCGGGCTACGAGAGCGCGATCGAGGTGGCCCGCGAGCACTGCATCAAGATCCCGATGCTGGGGATCGGGTACGGCGACGACGAGGAGTGCGAGTAGATTCGGTCCCGAAAGCGATCTGCTCCGCCCGGCCGCCGTCTGTTCTTCGTCACCCGCCGGCGGTAGCCCCCCACCGCTAAGGCGAGAGAGCCAGGTTCCAGGTCCGCTCGGAGTCCGGCAGCAGGACGAATGATTCCGATCCATCCGCTCGCGTTATGGCCATGCGGCCATCCCGCGTGAACACGATCCACGCTCCATCGCGCGTCCATGCAGGCTCCCACTCGAACTCGGCGGTGTGGGTGATCTCGACCAGTCCGCTGCCGTCGGCATTCACGATCGCGATGTCGGATCCGCAGCATGGGTCGCCCCGGTACAGCCCGAACGCGATCCTGGTACCGTCGGGGGACCAGGCCGGCGCAAACCCGGCCGAGCCCTCCTGCGAGATCAGGGTCAGATCGGACCCATCGGGATTGACCAGGTAGAACTCGGATCGATCGCTTCCGTCCAGGTAGTAGCGCTGAAACAGGATTCGTTGACCGTCCGAAGACCACCCGCCCGGAAGGTCCTGGTACCAGTCGGCGCCGAAGGTGATCTGTATCCGGGCGCCGCCATCGGCGTCCATCACGACGAGCCTGTGCCGGCCGTGCTCGGCCCAGAAGTCGGTTGGCACGAGGTCTGACGTGTAGACGATTCGTCCACCGTCAGGCGACCATTTGGGCAGCATGTTCCAGCGGCCGTCCGAAGTGAGTTGAGTGACCCCGGAGCCGTTGGCGTTCATCACGGCGATCTCTCCCCAACTCTCACCATCCCAGGTAGTGAACGCGATATGCGCGCCGTCCGGCGACCATGATGGCTCCACCTCAGCCTGCTGTGGTGTGTCTGTGAGCCGGACGAGTCCAGTGCCGTCGAGTTCGAGCCGGAACAGATCCGGGTGCCAGAGTCCCTCCTCGGCCCGACTGAAGACAATTGTCTGTTCGGGGGGATCGAAGCAGTCAACCGGCACCTGGATGGAGGTCGTCTCTCCGGCCAGGACCTCCAGCCAGCGGCCCGTTGCCGAGCAGTAGAAAGCCAGCAGGCCCAGTTCGATCGAGTGGGAGCCGATCGTGAGCGGCAGCTCGAGTGCTCCGCCCGCGCCGGACACCGTTCCACGCTGGACACCGTCCGCCATGATCGAAATGACATCGGGATCGGTGCCCGGGCCCTCGTTCACCACTGTGATCCGCGCCGTGCCCGTCTTGAGGCACGTCAGGGGGAACGCCACCAGGGTCACGGCATCGGCCCTGATTTCGACCTGCTGGTCGGCCGCCGTGCAATTGAATGACAGCCCGTGCAGTCCGACGACGTGGGAGCCGACCGGAAGCCCTTTCACGTCCAGCGCGCCGGCCGCCAGGGAGCCGCGTTGCGCCCCGTCGATGAGGATGACGGCAGACCCCGTGTTCTCGCCGCCGCCCGTGACGTAGGCCTCTACGCGCAGCGTCCCCGTGTTCAGGATGTCAACGGGGACTTCACTCGACCTCGCCTTGTTACCCTGCGCGTCCCGGGCCTCGGCCACCAGGCTGCGTCGTCCGTTCGCCCAGTCCCGCGTGTCCCACTCGATCTCGAAGGGCGGTTGGGTGGCTTCCTGCCCGATCACCTGGTTCCCGGACAGGAATCGAACGCCAGCGACGCCCACGTTGTCGTCGGCCGTCGCTCTGAGGATCACGGTCCCGGACACGACGGCGCCTGCAGCCGGTGCTGCGATCGACACCGAGGGTGCCGCATCGTCGGCATGATCGGGGGCGCTGACCGAGTCCGCACACGCCGCCAGAAGTGCGAGCCCGAGGGCCGCCGTCAACGCAACGAACACATTCCGCATTCGACTCTCCCTGTGTGATGCCAGTCGCTCGTGTCGCTCCGACCTTCCCTCGTGAGAGCGGCCTGTAGATACTGGACCAGATCGGCCCGACTCTTCCTGAGGCGGTCGGAGTGCCCGATCGGGTCGCGCACACGATCGGCGCCCGGGCCGGATCCCGGGAAGCGAGGGGTCCAGGTGCCTGCAGCAACGCGATCTTGCCTCTCCGGCCCAGGGTGAGCGACGAGTGTCTCCCACCCGTCGCTTGAGCGTCACCCGCGAGGACCACTCCGCCGGATCCGGGCTGAACGGCGCATGATCCGTTTCAGCGCGCTGGGCCAGGTCCGGCTCGAGGGTTCCTTCGGTGAGATCAGGGGAGTCCTTGCCCAGTCGAAGCGGCTGGCGCTTCTCGCGTACCTCGCCGCCAATCCTGGAGCCTACTGTCGGCGGGACACCCTGCTCGGTCTGCTGTGGCCCGAGGCGGAAGGCATCCGGGCGCGCGCCGCTCTGAGAAACAGCCTCTATTTCCTGCGACGCCACCTCGGGGCCGAAGTGATCCTGACTCGGGGGGACGTCGACGTAGGTCTCGATGCGGCGCTCTTCTGGCACGACGCTGCGGCTTTCGAGGCGGCTTTCGAGGCGGGCCGGCACGTCGAGGCGCTCGAACTCTACCGAGGTGACTTGCTTCCCGGTTTCTTCGTGACCGGGGCACCCGGCTTTGAGGAATGGCTCGAGGACCGGCGAGGCTGGCTCCGCCAGGCGGCGGTGCGGGCGGCGGCGGCCGCCGCGGAAGCGCACCAGCGTCGCGGCGAGCTCGCGGATGCGGTGGCCGCAGCCCGGAGAGCATTTTCTCTCGCCCCGTACGATGAAGCGGCTGCCGGCCAGCTGTTCCGACTGCTGGACATCGCAGGCGACCGGGCAGGAGCCCTGGAGGCCTACGCGCGCTTCGAGGAATGGCTGATGCGGGAGTACGGGGCGAGGCCGTCGCCGGAAACCGCGGCTCTCCTGGAGGAAATGAGAGGACGTGAGCACTCGCATCGGCCGACCACCGTCATACGGCCAGACGAAACATCTCCTGACAGTGCGACCGGGGGGCTCGACGAGGAATCTCCAGAGTCGGGTCGAGGTCCGAACCAGGCCAACGACTCTCGCCGTGGATGGAAGCTGTCTCTGGTTTTGACGACGGCGATCGGCGCGACCCTCGTGTTGACCGGCCTCATCCAGGGATTGGGGGGGAAGGTGACTCCCGAACGGCGTATCGTGGTGCTGCCGCTGACGAACGCGACAGGCGACTCGACTCTCGACTACCTGGCCGAAGGCCTCGCCTTCTCTACCGCCAGTCGCCTCGCGCACGTCAGTGGATTGGTCCCCGCCGCCGGGGCCAGGGCACCCGAGAGCGCGCGCGGTGATCCTCGCCGCGCCGGCTTTGCGCTCCGGGGAGAGGGAGTGGTGGCCTGGTCCCTCGAGAGAATGGACACGGCGCTCGTGGTGAAGGCCGAGATCGTGCGAGTGTCGGACGGTGAGCGGCTCTGGGCCTGCGAGTGTCCCGTCGGGCTGTTCGACTTCTCGTCGGTAGAAGACCAGATCGTCCGGGAGGTGACCGTGCGTTTTGCGGGGAGTCAGCCGCCGGAGCTTTCACCGCGCCCGCACGGGCAGTCGCCTGCGAGTCGCCTCCTGTATCTCAAGGCACGATACTACTGGAGCAAGCGCAGTGGCGTTGGATTCGAGCGGGCTCTCAGGCTGCTCGAACAGGCGATCGACGATGATCCGGGGAACGCCGAGGCCTATGCCTGGCTCGCCAACACCTACGGGGCAATGGCGGTCTACGGTCACGTGCCGCCTGACGAGGGCTTTCGGCGTGCGCAGGCCGCGGCGTCCCGGGCGCTCGAGTTGAACGACAACCTGGCTGATTCACACAGCTCTGTGGGCGCAATAAGGTTCCTGTATGGTCGGGACTGGATTGTGGCGGAGCAGGAGCTTCGCCGTGCGATCGCCCTGGATCCGGAGTTCGCCGAGGCCCACAGCGTGCTCGCCCACATGTTGCGGGCGCTCGGACGCTACGACGATGCCCTCCTGGAAGCTCGAGAGGCGGCGCGCCTGGACCCGCTTGCTCCGTATTACGAGCATCACATCGGGATTCTCCAGTACTGCGCAGGCAACGCGAGCGAGGCCATCCGGAGTCTGGCCCGCTCGCTGGAATGGGACCCGGGCTCGGCGGTGGCGAGGCGCGCGCTGGTGGGCGCATGGGTCCTGGCCGGACATCCCGATTCGGCGTTGCAGGCGTGGCAGAATCTGGCTGTCCTCGCCGGGGACACGACCGTCGCGAAGCTCGTGGCAGCGCACCGAGACGAGGGTTACGGTGCGACAGCGCGAGCGATCGGGCTGGCGGAGCTCGAGGCAGCCCGGGAAGCCTCGAGCAGCGGTCAATACGTCGCACCGATGCGCCTGGCGCGCTCCCATGGGCAGGCCGGCCAGCGGGACGAGACGCTGGACGACCTCAGCCGGGCCATCAGCGGAAGAGACCCGCAGGTCCTCTACCTGTGGTGCGATCCGGCGCTCGAGAGTGTTCGCGGCGATGCGCGCTTCGAGCAGATCGCCGAGCGCCTGGGTCTGCAAGGCCGAGGGATCGCAGCCGGCGCGAGCGACCGCCTCCAGTAGCGGGCGGACCCGGATTCTCCAGGACTCAGTGCCGCATCAACTCTCTCCGTCGCTCGGGCCTGCGTCGTCGCTTCGGCCCTCGCCTCCGCGCAGGAATTTCTGCAAGGCCTCCCGGTCCTCGGGGCTCCCGAACAGCGTGGCGCCCGTCTGCAGCAGGTCGGCCACCACGTCATCCAGCTCTCGGATCGCCCGCCGCTCGGCGGCTGCGCTCAGGTCCCCGATGAACGGCCACAGCCGTAGCCTGACGTCCGCGGGCAGGACCTGCTCCAGGTACTCGAGGGCGAAGCTCTTGAGCTCCGGGTCGTCCAGCAGGATGCCATGGTAGGCGGCACGGACCGAATCCGCGTCCAGCACCAGGCTGAGCGTCCTGAACGTGTGCTCCAGGCTCAGCTCGCCGCGCGCCCCGACGCGGCGCTCGACGAAGCCGTCCTCCGGCTCGGCATCGAGCAGGCGGGCCAGCTCCCACACGGGCTTCTCGCGACCGAGCTGCGCCCGGATCGCTGCCCACACGGAGTCGCGCCAGTTTCCGGTCGCCTCCGCCAGGCCCGCACGGCGGCGCTGATACAAGGCCAGCGCGGCCCGGTATCGCACTTCGAAGCGGCCGGCGTCGAGCGCGTCTATCAGCGTTCGGTCGGCGACAGGGTGATCGATCCGCCCCAGCACCCGCGGTATCCGGCGGCGGATCACGAAGTCCGCGGTCTCGTCACTCAGCACCGAGTTCAGGTACGGCACCCCGTCCACGCCGATAGCCGCGATGGCCCGGACGGCGGGTCCGAGCCACGGCTCGCGGGCCAGCAGGGGCACCAGGATGGGCACATCTTCGGGCGACCACGAGTCGGCCGCCTCCATGGCCGCGGCGATCAACGCGGGGTCTCCCGAACGAAGCATCTCGGACGGCGTCCGGGGCGCGGGATGCGTTCCACCGCCGGCGTTGGAACGCGGAATCCAGGGCGCCGACGCGTCACCGTGCACCTCCGCGGTCCCGAGCACCCGAGTGATGTCGAGACGCGTCAGAGTGGCCCCGAGACGGTCGGCCCGATCGAGCCCGGCGGCCTCCAGGACCTCGGCTTCGCTTCCGGACC
>CANPVW010000007.1 GCA_947581745.1 Candidatus Benthicola azotiphorus | reverse complement strand
CATGTCCACTATTGCCTGGCTGAATTCGGTGGCATCGACCCGGGTGCTGGTGGCCTACGGCGCGATCCGGGACTGGCTCGGCCGAATGCCGCTCGTCGACGATTCGAGGCTCGAGCTCTTCTCGCACGGTGTGGATCCGTCGCTATTCCCCGAGTGGGATCTCGAGGAAGCGCGCAGGGCCCTCGAACTCCCTGTTGAGCCGGGCGACTACGTCGTGGGATTCGTGGGGAGCTTCAAGTGGTATCACTCACTCGAAGTGCTGATCGGCGCGCTGGCGCGACCGGAAATGAGCGGTGTCAAGGCGCTGCTGGTCGGAGATGGACCGGAAAGGGAGGCGATCACGAGGCTCGTCCAGGATCACGGCATCGGAGACCGGGTTCTCCAGGCCGGATCGGTGCCGCACGATCAGATCGCGGCCTATGTCGGTGCGTGTAACCTGATGTTCGGTGCCAGGGCGCCCGAACACTGGAGCAATCCGATCAAGCTCGTCGAGTACCTGGCCGGCGGCCGTCCGGTGATCGGCTACCGTACGGAGGAGGCGGCGTTCATCGAGGAGCACGGCCTCGGAGTGTTGCTCGATGAGGTCACCCCGGAATCCGTGTCCAGGGCGATATCGACCTTCAGGTCGGCCGAGGCCGAGGAGCAGGTCCGTGTGGGAGTCCGGGCGCGACGACATGTCTTCGAGCACCGGACGTGGGGTGTACTGTCCAGGCGTGTGGTCCAGGTTCTGGAAGGGCAGGGCGGCGGATGATCATGCCTGACTTCCTCATCGTCGGCGCCCAGAAGGCGGCCTCCACCTGGCTCACCGTCCATCTGCAGGAGCATCCCGACATCTATCTCCCCCAGTCGGAGATCCACTTCTTCAACGCTCACTATGACAGAGGCGTAGAGTGGTACTCCCGGCAGTTCAGGCCCTCCGGTGAGACCCTGATCGGTGAAAAGTCGCCCCTGTACCTGAGCCACCCTGAGGCGCCCGCCCGAATCCACGAGACTCTCGGTGACAACGTCAGGCTGATCGCCAGCCTGCGGCAGCCGGTCGATCGCGCGTACTCGGCGTACTGGCATTCCATCAAGGGGGGACGCGTTCGCCCCGATCTCGATTTCCTGACCGCATTCCGGGAGGTGCTTCCGGACCTGAAGGAGAACGGTGAGTACTGGAAGCAGATCGACCGGTATCTGGAGCACTTTTCGCGCGACCAGCTGCTGGTTCAGGTGTTCGAGGAGGCGATGAGCCGGCCGCAGGATGCCCTGAGCGAATGCCTGGCCTTCCTCGGACTGGATTCCTCGTTCTCGTTTGCCGGGACCGGAGCTTCGATCAATCGCGCGCCCAGGCAGATCCGGGTCTTTACGCGTCAGGCCTGGGCGCTCAGCCGGAGACTGAACCGACTGCCTCCGATTCTGCGGCGGCCGCTGAAGTCGGCCGGCCGGTCTCTGTTCAGCGCGTTGCCGAAGGTGCGCGAGCACGAGCGCCTGCCGCGCGACATCCGGCGGGAGCTGACGCGCGAGTTCAAGCCCGGGATCGAGCGGCTCGAGGGAATCCTGGATCGAGATCTTTCCGCGTGGTACGACGACTGAGTATCCCGTCAGTCGCCCAGAATCAGCCTCTCGTAAATCGAAGCGATGACTTCGACCGAGAAGTCTTCTGCACGGGCTCGCCGGAGTTCCTTCGACGGCAACTCGAGCTGGTCGAGATTCAGCATCGACTCGGTGAGGGCGCCGACGTCGCGGACCGGGACCAGCGCACCGTAGGTTCCGTCTTCCAGCACCTGCGCCACGCCTTCCGAGCATCGCGTCGCGATGACGGGAGCGCCCGCCAGCAGGGCTTCCACGAGGACCATCGGGAATCCCTCCGAAACGGACGATAGCACGAACGCATCTGCTTCTCTCATGTAAGGGAGGGGATTCGCCACGTCGCCCGGCAGGTCCACCAGGTCTTCGAGACCGAGCTCGGCGACCAGCTGCCGCAGTGGTCCCCGGAGCGGGCCGTCTCCCAGAATGAGCAGCCTCGCCTCCACCTGTCTCGACACCTCCCGGAAGGCCCTGATCAGGAGGTCGAAGTCCTTTTCCGGGACCAGCCGTCCCACACCCAGGAACACCCTCGCACCGTCCTGCAGCCAGGGGTGCGACTCCGCTTCGTGGACCAGCTTCCGGAGCTCCGGGGTCACCACTGGATTCGGTATCACCTTCAGGAGGTCCTCGTCCAGCCGGAGCCTGGCCGAACACGCCGCGGCGACATCCGGCGCGACCGCCACGATCTGGTCGGCCCAGGGGTACAGGCGAGCGGCCAGGGAGATTGCCAGGCGGTCCCGGTATCCTCCCCTCTGTTCGAACTGAAAGCGACTGTGCTCGCACAGGACGATCCGGGTGTCCGTGCGGGCGATCGAGTGTGCGAGCATGGTCACCGCGTTGGCGTGCGTCTTCGAGGACAGGATGGCCGCGGGTCGATGTTCGACCAGGTAGGCTGCCAGCTTCCTGAGCGCTCCCGCCGTTCGCGTCGCCCCGAGATCGATCAGGCTGACGGGATCGCGGACCGAGGAGGACAGACCCCCCGTGGCAGACGAGACCACGACGTGGGCTTCATGGC
The DNA here is from genome assembly GCA_947581745.1 of Candidatus Benthicola azotiphorus. Lineage (GTDB taxonomy): Bacteria > Gemmatimonadota > Gemmatimonadetes > Palauibacterales > Palauibacteraceae > Benthicola > Benthicola azotiphorus. The sequence goes on along the minus strand of CANPVW010000007.1, from coordinate 13,313 downwards.
CCCGACGCGCGATTTCGGTCGCCAGGTTGATGGTGACCCTCTCGACGCCGCCGGTTCCCAGGTGCGGGATGAAGAACGAGACGAGTTGCCGTGCGCCCGGGACTCCGTTCCCGTCACCCATGGGTCACGCGAACGGTCCCACCACCATCAGCGTGGATTCGAGCCGTTGAGGTACTCCTCCAGATTCGTGTAGCCATCGCCGTCCGAGTCACGCCACGCGTCGGAGCCATTGTTGGCGTCGAAGCCGTAGCGGGATTCGAATTCGTCGGGTAGCCCGTCCGCGTCGCCGTCAGCGCACGCCGACCCCGCTGCGAGACGTGGGAAGCCACCGACTTCGTCCTCGGTCACGGGTGCGTTGGAGGGACCGGTGCCCTGCCTCACGTTGTCCAGCAGTCGCTCATCCACGCCGTCGCGACGGCTTCTCCATGTGCCGTCGCACTTGAGGCCGCGATTGGCCCCGACGTCGGCCAGGACGTCACCGTACGCGGCATCCGCGGACTGCAGGGTGACCGGGTATGCCGGCTGCGGAAGGCGAGTGTCGCGCCGCCAATCGAGGTTCAGGGCGGTCCCCTCCCGATCGTTGTAGCAGCCGAGCGACCGATCGGGACCGGTCCATGGGTCTGCTGAGGGGTCGGCGCTTCTCGGCCCGACGTTCCCACTGAAATAGAGCGATGGCTGATACGTGGTCAGGTCGGCGGCGTCTTCGCACCGGTAGCCCATCTCGTAGCGCGTGTCGTCGTACATGGGGCCCGGCTTCAGGAAGTTGTTCACCCAGTCGGCCCTGGCCCCGTGGACCCCTTTGCCCGCGTCCATCTTCCAGTTGTAGACGACATTGTTCACGACCTCGACGCCCTGACCAGCAACGTTGGGATTCCGATGGTGCGAGTTCACGAACAGGTTGTGGTGGACCGTGATGTCCGTTACCTCGGACCAGCCGGGAGGGGTCGAGCCTTCCCAGTTCTTGGGCATGCCGGAGATGTTCATCCCGGTAGGGTGTTTGGCCAGAGGCTCGGCCACCATGGACCTCTGCACGGTCACGTCCGAGATCGGCCCCGCGGCCGAGCTCGGAAGACGCGAGATCATCACCAGCTTCTCGTTGGCCCAACTGACCGAGATGTGGTCGAGCACGTATTGACTGCCCGCCCTCACGTAAACAGGGATCGGTCCCAGTCGATCGCCCGAGTAGCCGGGACGGAATCTGAGGTACCTGATGACCACGTCATGCGCCGCGTTCTGCAGCCGGAGTCCGTCCCCCCTGAGGGTGACGCCATCGCCGGGAGCCGTCTGCCCCGCCACGTAGATGCAGCCCTCCCGCACCTCCAGAGCGTTCTCGAGGTCGAGATAACCGGCCACATCGAATGTGACCACGGTGAGGTTCCGTCCATCGGCCCTGTCGAGGGCCTCCCTGAGGCTCCCCGGGCCGGAATCGTCCAGGTTCGTCACCCGGGCGACCCGGAGATCACTCCGACTGCAGGCTCTCAGCGACCCCGCCCCGTAGCCCTCGGCTTCCGGGAACGCTCGAAGGGGACTGTCGATTTGCACGGAATGGCCGACCTGTACGGTGGCGGACGCTTCCTGTGCTCCGCAACTGGCGACGATCAGCGCCATGCCCAGCCCAGTCGCAACCACATTGCCATTTCCTCGCACGACCGCCACCGCCCTGTTCTCGCTACGCCATTTCGGGCTTGCGCAGGCCTCCTGCCTCTCGCCTCTCCGGCCGCGCCGGATCACCTGCAAGCTCGTGCTGTCCCCACTCGCGGACAAGACCGCCGTGGTCGGCTCCACCAGCAACTGCTCCTCAGCCGGCTCCGTCGGTGCCGAGCTGCATCCCAACGTGATCAGGAGGGCGGGGAGAACACTGGTCAACCTCTTGCGTGTCGGCATTGAAGCGCTTCCTCTACGGTTGAGCGTGAGCTTCGACGGAGGCTCGCGAACTCGCGCGACAGCAAAGGGCAAGCGACGTGCCCCGCGACCGTTGAGGGTAGGCGGTCGTTAAATTGTTGTGAATAAAGAAGTTAGACTTGAGTGTGCGGTGCGTTTAGGCCGATGCGCGTACGCGGTAGGGTGCAATCAGTGCAGAGTCGGCAAGTCTATGCGATGTGCACTCTTCCCACCGGTCGGGTGCGTTCGAGAAACGGAGAGGACCGTGAAGTGGAGACGCTGAACTTCATCGTCTGCCCCTCCTACCACGGGGCGACGCTGTTGTCGCTACTGCTGAACAATCACTCGGCGGTGACCTCGCTGGGGGACACGATCCCGGCACGCAAGTACCTCGGATCCGCCTGTTCCTGCAGGAGGGCGGTTCGCGACTGTCCGTTCTGGTCAGAAGTGCTGGAGGGCCTGGAGGCGACGCGCTTCACGGAGGGTGAGAAGGTGCTGCCGCTGTGGCCTCGGATCTCACCCAGGTGGCAGAAATGGAACCGGCTCGCCGCCCTGGGTCTGGGCACCGTCGCCCATGTCGCGGGTCCGCGGACCTGGTCCCTGGTCGGCAGGGACAGGGACGAATACGCGGATACATACTCGCGGTTCTATGCGCTGGTGAGGCGTCTTCACGGTACGCAGCTGTTCGTCGACGGATCGAAGAGCATGAGCAAGGCCTTCGTTCTGGCCAGCATCTTCCCGGAGGCAGATGTCAGGATCATCCACCTGGTCCGGGATCCGAGGGACTATCACTGCTCGAATCTCAAGAACAACCCCGACACGGCGACCCTGGCCTCTTCCACACGGGAGTGGCTCGATCGACACCTCGCCATCCTCGCGATGAGCAAAATGATTCGCAGAAAGAAATATCTGAGGATCAGGTACGAGGACCTGTGTGAACAGCCGGAGCAGACGGTCGCGACCATCCTGGGCACACTGGAAGTGGATTACGAGGATCTCTTCCACCCGCAGACGGAAGGCCGAAAGAACCACGTGATCGGCAACGACACGATGGCCGACTTCGACGGAACGATCAGACCTTCCACCAAGTGGCGATCCAGACTGACCGCCATCGATGTCCGCCAGATCGAGCGACGCACCCGGCCGCTGTTCGGTCGGTTCGGGTATCGCGAGTCCGCACGGCAGGCGGCCGATGGGCTGTGAATCCTACTTCCAGGCTACGGTCAGGTCTCTGACGGAGGGAGCGGTCCCGGCGAGTGAGGCGGGATCTCACGCGGAGCGAGACGGACGCCCTTCCTGGCGGGCCCTCAGGTGCGGTGGTCAGGTGTTCAGCTGGATCACCTCGTCGTCCGGCTCTGCCGCCACGAATAGCCCTGCGGATGACGTGGCCGTGGTTCTTCACGGCGAACTGTACCCCGACGCCGGTCCGACTGCGCCGCAACGTTGTCTGGAGGCCTATCTCAGAACGGGGACGGGCTTCGTCGCCGGCCTGCACGGCTCGTTCGTTCTCGCGATCGCGGACGGCAGGCAGGGAAGGGTGTTGCTGGTCACCGATCCGGTCAACAGCCGAAAGCTGTTTCACGGGGTTCACGACGGCGCGGCGTGGTTCTCGACCATGCACGCGCTGCAGTGGCACCCTTGTTCGGGCGCGCCGGACCCGGCCGGGATCGCGCACTGCCTGGTGAACGGAGTTCCGTTGAACGGTCGCACTCCCTTCGCCGGCGTGCGCGTCCTCGAGAGAGGCTCCATCCACGAGATCCGGGGAACCCGAGTCGAATCGGATCGCTACTGGAGGTACGATCCGCAGCCGATGGACGCTGCCGCCGCCGGGTCGCTGGAAGGCGACCTGAGCGACGCCCTGATCGGCGCGGTGTCGCGCCGTCTTCCTTCCGAGGGTCGAGTGTGTCTCTCGTTGAGCGGCGGGTACGATTCGACCGCGGTGCTGGGTGCCCTGTGCCGCCTGGGCGTGCCGGACGTTCGATGTTTCACGTACAGGAAGCCGAGGGAGACGACTCGCAGCGATGCGTCGGTGGCGCGACGGATGGCGACGCTCAAGGGCCACTCGCACACGGAGATCCCGGCGTACGAGGACGACCCGCTGACAGTGGTCGCGGACAATGTCAGCCGCGGTGCCGGGATTACCCGGCTCGTCGTCGAGACGGATACCTGGCGCACGCTGCGCGGACTGTTGCCGCCCACCGAGAGGACCACGTTCTGGGTAGCGGACGTGTGCTTCGGAATGAGCCCGCCGCGCATCCTGCGCGACGGGCGGGATGCGTTGAGATCGCTGGCGTTCGGAGACTGGACGAGCCTGGGACCACTGCGGCGGCTGTTTCCGCGTCGCGTCGGAGCGATGTTCGATGACGCGTTGCGCGACGACCTCCGGACGATGCTCGACAGGTATCGGGCCATCGGAGATCCGTATCTGGTACGGGATTGCCTGTACCTCGACCAGCGTCTGCAACGCTTGCTCTCATGGCGGGAAGCGTTTGCCGAGCCCGTCGGAGAAGTCCGGAACCCGTGGATCGACAGGGAGATCCTGGAGCTCAGGCAGTACTTCCCGATCCGGATGTCCATGGGCAAGGCCCTGTTCAAGGAGACCGTCCGGAACCTGTTTCCGGACCTGTTCGCGGTAGGGAGGGCGGCCGGGGGCTCGTGGCACGCGGGTCACTGGTGCAGGGAGGTGTTCCTCACCCACGCGGAGGAGCTGGGGCAGCTGATCCGGTCCCGCCCGAGTCCACTGGATTCGCTCCTGCCTCCGGACAGGCTGTCCAGCCTGATCGATGGGGAGGGCGGCGAGAACACGCTGCAGCGCTTGATGGAGCGATCTCGAACGCTTCCGGGGCGTGCTCAGAACTGGGTCCGAACCGGCGGTAGCGGGAAGTCGCGGCCGTTCCGGCCGCTCAGTCCCTCAGTGGACGCGCCCGTGTTTCTCCTGCGTGCGCTGGTCCTGCGTGAGCTGTTTCGAGAGCGCGCAAGCACACCGGCTCGCCGGGGCTCCCCTAGCGAGCTCCCCGCTTCAGCAGGACCACCGGCACCGTCCGGAGGAGAATCTCGAGGTCGAGCTTGAGATCACGCCGCTCGACGTACTCCAGGTCGAATTCCAGCTTGCGCCGGATCTGGAAGTCGTCCCCGCCGTAGCCGCACTTTACCTGTGCCAGACCCGTGATTCCGGGCAGCACCTTCTGTCGCACGGGAAAGCGTGCGTGCCTCTGCCTCAGCCGGGCGAAGATCTGCGGCTGTTCCGGCCTCGGTCCCACGACGTTCATCTCCCGACGCAGGACGTTGAACAGTTGGGGCAACTCGTCGATCCTGTAGGATCGCAGTACCCGGCCCACGGGCGTGACGCGGTCATCGTTCGGCTTCGTCCACACCTGATGGGTCGGGCTTCCGTCGAAGTACATGGTTCGGAACTTGTAGATCCGCACTGGCCGCCCACCGATATCGGTCCGGCGGCGCTCACCGTGGGTCAGGATTCCGGCACGACGATCGAGGCCGACCCGCTCCTGCGCGAACAGCACCGGCCCGCGCGACGTGAGTCGAATCAAGAGCGCAACCACAGCCATGAGCGGGGCGGTGAGGACGAGGAGAGCGAGCGCGAGGAGCACATTCAGCGTCGCGAGGGTTCCAGGATCCTGGCGCCGGCCCCCGCTGCCCGGTACGGCGTCCCGAAGACCCGCGCGAGCCTCCAGGTGGAGGGAGGCCGCCCGGCGCGCCTGCCTCAGGCGGACGTCGCGAAGCGCCCGCATGGAACGCGACGATGAGGAACGTGACGTGGAATCGGCTTCCGGAGACACCTGTCCTCGACCTTGTGCTCAGAGGGGACATATCGCGAGTCCGCCGGTGCGCGACAGATCTCCCGGTCGTGGGGCGCAGCCGGGCCTCCGATCTGTACGCTACAGTATAGAGCCGGCGCGTCGGTTCTGCACGCATTCTCCACGGTGCCAGACCCGCGCGGTACCTGTCGCACGTATGCAACACCCGCTCCGCGGCTGAACGATCGAAACGCCCCGAGCGTGCCTTCTGACCCCCTGACCGATCGGTTGCCACGTATGTAACAAGCTCAAGAACAATCTCTTACGGGACCTGGTCGTGAGACGGTCGTCCGCGACCTACCGCATTCCGATTCCGTGGCCCGCGGGTTGCGCCATGGCTGGTCAATCGCCGATGAGCTTCTCCGCGGAACGACGAACCGCGGACAGTCGCTCGGCATGGCCGTGACCGGAGGCTGGTTCCGTGAAAGTGGTCTTCTTCTGCGGTGGACTGGGGACGAGGATGCTGGAGTACTCCAGGACCATTCCAAAACCCATGGTGCCGATAGGCTACCGCCCGGTGCTGTGGCACCTGATGAAGTACTACGCACACTACGGACACAGGGAATTCGTTCTCTGCCTCGGAAGTCGTGGGGATGTGGTGAAGGAGTACTTCCTCAACTACGACGAGTGCGTTTCGAACGACTTCACCCTGTCCGGGAACGGGGATGTTGAGCTGCACGCGACGGACATCCACGACTGGAAGATCACCTTCGTAGAAACAGGGCTGCATTCCAACATCGGACAGCGACTCCGGGCGGTGCGAGAGCACCTGGAGGGGGAGGAGATCTTCCTCGCCAACTACGCGGACGTCTTGAGCGACCTGCCTCTTGACAGCTACATGGACTTCTTCGCGCGCGAAGATCGAGTCGCGGGCTTCACCTGCGTCAAGCCCTCTCATTCGTTTCACGTCGTGGACATCGGCACCGAGGGGTCGGTATCGGCGATCCAGCCGGCCCGGGCCCGCGACCTCTGGATCAACGGAGGCTTCTTCGCGCTGCGACAGGAAATCTTCAGTTACCTGGGGCCCGACTCCGATCTGATCGATGGGGCCTTTCAGGAGCTCCTGTGGCGGAACCAGGTGCTGGCCTATCGGCACCGGGGGTTCTGGGCCGCTATGGACACGTTCAAGGAGCACCAGCAGCTCGAGACCATGTGGACGAGCGGTGCGCGCCCATGGGCTGTGTGGGAGAACGGTTCCGCAACGGTGCGACCGGAAGCAGACGGCGGTCGTTCGGTGGCTCGCCACGGCCGGGATCCGAGGCGCGGGCTGACCGTCGTGCCAGGCGCGCTGCCGGGCGCTGTCAGGGTCGGCTGATGCTCCGTATCTCAGGCCTGTCGGCAAAGGGAGAGCTCTCGATCCTCTGCCTCGGAGCGCACAGCGACGACCTGGAAATCGGCTGCGGCGGCACGATCCGACGGTTGCTCCACGAGCACCCGGGGTCGCGCGTTACCTGGGTGGTGCTGTCGGCGCATGGCGAAAGGGCCGAAGAGGCGCGGCGCAGCGCCGGGGAGATGCTGGCGGAAGCCGGTCAGGCCGATGTCGTGCTGAAGACGTTCCGGGATGGCTACTTTCCGTGGGAAGGCGCCGAGATCAAGTCTTACCTGGAGCACCTGGCGGCCGGGCTCGAGCCGGACCTCATCTTCACGCATCGACGTTCGGATCTGCACCAGGACCATCGGACGGTGGGCGACTTGACCTGGAATCAGTTCCGCGATCACTTCATTCTCGAGTACGAGATTCCCAAGTATGACGGTGATTTGAGCGCCCCGAACCTGTTCGTACCGCTGACGCAGGAAGAGGCGCGAGCCAAGATCGATCACCTGATGGCCCACTTCCCCTCGCAGCTGAGCCGGGGCTGGTTCGCCGCGGAGACCTTCGAGTCGGTCATGCGGCTCAGAGCTATCGAATCCCGCGCTCCGACCGGCTTTGCTGAGGGATTCCACTGCCGCAAGGTAGTGTTCTAGGCAGGCGGGGATTCACTTCTTCTTCGTCGCGGCGAATCTCTCCAAACAGTGTTCGTAGAGCTGATAGTCGAGTGCATTCACCGCCCTGAATTCGTTGAGGAACTCACTGCTGAGATCCACCCCGTCACTCGCGCTGCGCGACCGGTTGGCATGCGGGAGCCGGAGTCTGCGCCGACCGACGAGATCCGCGAGGAGGTCGAAGGACTCCTGAAGGTGTTCGGTAACGCCAACGAAGAAGTAGTGAGCCAGGACGCTTTCGAGGTCGTCCGCCGTGCAGGGGAAACGACGGGCGAGGAAGTTCGGGCGGTCGAGAAGTTCCTCTTCCATCGGCCGGTCATCGAAGTCCTTTCCTTGCCTGCGCTCCCAGAAATAGAGCGAAAGCTTGAGCTCCAACGGCTGACGCACGAACGTGAACAGCCGGTATCTGGAGCTCGAGAAGATCTCCGGATACCGCTCGTGGAGGTACTCTCCCGGCACGGCCCAGTGGCCCGCCAGGCAGTCGTTTGCGCGGAGCCTGGACAGATCGATCGGCGGCGCGGGCACGTGCCCCGCCGTCCAATTCTCCGGGTCACGACGAATCCTGCGATCACGAATCCTGTAAAACCACAGCGGCAGCATGCGATTCACCGATGAGCCGCCCGTCTTCGGAATGTGGTGGAACACGTAGACAGGAGCGGAGCCGGCACGGCTCAGATAGTGCCGAACGGCGGGGCGGACTCTTCCAAGGCGATTCACTATTCGCTCTCGATCCCTCATGTGGCGAGGTCCCACATCCGTGCCAGGTGGGAGCCGTGGCCGTCCACCGGCGCGAAGACCTGCGTCTCCCTTAGCGGCACACGAACACCGGCACCGGCATGCGTTCCAGAATCTCGACGGTGTTCGATCCGAACAGGAAGTCCCGCACCCGTCCCCGTCCGAACGCTCCCATGAACAGGCAATCCGCTTCCCAGCGCCGTCGGGCCTCGGCCACTGCGTCCGCCGGCTGCTCCGCGAGGCGCGCGGACTCCCAGGTCACGCCCGCGTCGGCAAGCAGGGCGCACATTTCCTCAAGGTGGACGTCGTGCGACTCGTCTCCCGCGTGGACGATCTTCAACCCCGCGCCCACCGCCCGACAGTACTCGAGGGCCAGGTCGAGGGCCGCCGCGGACCCGGCCCCGGGCTCCCATGCGAGCAGCGGGCGCTCCGGCACGTCAGCGGCCTCGAGCTCGCGACCGTCCGCACCCTCCCCCCGATTCGTCTCGGACGCCACGAGCACCGGGCAGGGTGCCCGGTGCAATACGCGCCACAGGGTGGCTCCCAGGTTTCTTCGGCCGATGCCACCGTGCTCTCCCTTGCGACCCATCACAAGCAGGTCGGCCGCGCCCGCCCGGTCGAGGATCACGTCCTCCGCCACGCCGATCTCCGCGTACCTCTCGATCGGCCCCACGCCCAGCTTCTCGGCCGTGGCGCAGAAGTCATCGAGTGCCGCTTCCGCGCGGTCGCGGTAGAGCCGCATCAACTCGGGCTGAAACGGCCGGCCGGTGACTTCGCCCCACAGCGGCGAGAGCGTTTCGACGGCGGGGCCCTCCACTACCCGGACGTCGATCACTGAGATGCCTGTCACCCGGGCTTCCAGGCGCCCCGCCACCCGGAGGCCCAGCAACGCGGCAGACCTCGCCTCCTCGGATCCGTCCAGAGCGATGAGCACGTGATCGAACACGGTATTCTCCGTCACTTCAGGTGGTGCCCGCCATCCACCCTGATCACCTCGCCCGTCACGTAGGGCGCCCGATCCAGGAAGAGGACGGCCTGGGCCACGTCTTGAGGGGTGCCGAGGCGTCCGAGCACGGTTCGCTTGGCCGCCTCCCTTTCAGCCTCCTCACCGGAGTCCGCTTCGGGGAGCAGAACCGGGCCGGGTGCGACGGCGTTCACCCGGATCTCCGGCGCCCAGGCCCGCGCGAGACCCTTCGTGATGCTGACCACGGCCGCCTTGCTCGCTACGTACGGAACGTAGCCGCCCCAGGCCTCGTCCGCGCCGGTGTCGGCGATGTTCACGATCGAGGAACCGGGGCCCATCCGTCGTGCGGCCTGCTGCGCGCACAGGAATGGCGCTCGCGCGTTGATCCGGAACACCGTGTCCCAGTCCGAGGGCGAGACCGCGAGGGGATCGCTGTGCGGGAAGATGGCGGCGTTGTTCACGAGCAGGTCGATCCCGCCGAACTGGCGGTCGACCTCCTCGAACATGGCAGTGATCTGCTCGGGCTCGGCGAGGTCCGCCCGGCACGCCAGCGGCCGCCCGCCCATGCGCTTCAGGTCACGCACGGTGGCCGACGCGTCGCCCTGGGAGGTCCGGAATTGGATCGCGACCCGATAGCCCGCCTCCCCGAGAGCCAGCGAAATCGACCGCCCGACCCGCACGCCTCCCCCCGTGACGAGCGCGCGGCGCCCCGTTTCCCGAATGTGCGGCTGATCGGCCACGGCCGGCTCCGGTTGCGAGGAGGGGTTCGGGCGAGCGAGAGAACCGCTCGCCCGCCGGGACGATGATGAATCTACAAGGCGCCGGGCCGCGCGTCAGTCTTCGTGCGGGACGTTGACGTCCGGCTGATACTCGGGTGGCGCGATCGACTTGACACGCACGGACTTCGCCGGGATGCCCACGTTGACGTGATAAGGCCGGACATCACGAGTGGCGAGGGCCCTGGCTCCCACCATGCCGTGCGTTCCCACGTGAACGCCTGCCAGCACGACGGCGCCGTACGTGATGCGGACATTGTCGTCGATCACGGTCGGGACGCACCGCACCTCGTCGATGTCGTTGATCGAGTGCGTGTGGCTGAACACCGCGGCGTGGTCCGAGATCGACACACGATTGCCGATTACGATGCCGCCGCGGTCGTCGAGCAGGACGTTGCGGTGGATCACGACGTCGTCTCCGACCTCGAGGTTGTATCCGTACGAGACTTCGACGAAGTGAAAGGCCTTGAAGTTCCGGCCGACCCTCTTGAGGATGAATGGAGCCAGCATCCGGCGGAACTTCACCCCCAGGTGCACGTTCCCGCCGAGCGGCGACCGATCGAACATCTGCCACAGCCAGATCAGCGGCTTACGCGGGTAATAGAGCTCGGGATCGACATCGCGGTAGTATTCGGGTTCCAGTGTCGCATGACGCGGATCGAGATTCGCGAGCGCCACCCGGGTGGAAGCCGGGAGGCGCGATTCCTCCGCTTCCGCCGGCAAGGCGGGAAAGTAGATTTCCCGCAGGACGTCGGTAACCAGCCTGTCGCGATCCAGGTCGGCATCCTCCAGCCGCTTCCGGATTCCCTCCAGCCAGGTCTCGTACAACTGCGCCGATTCAGCGGATATCGCCACATTCCGCAGCGGCAGATGTGTCACCCGTCACCTCCCGTGGTCTGACCGTTCACGCTTCTCCGAGGGCCCCGCGTCCGGCCTTCCAGCATCGCCCCGCGGGCGACATTACGGAATCCTGCACCCCGCGCCGCATTCGTTGCACGGCGACTGAAGCGGTATCTTGTACAGAGTCGTAGCCGAAACTTCTGACACGGGGGCACGAAGTATAGGGAGGCGGGCGGTGCCGCCCGCCCGACAGCCATTGGAGAGCGCATGAACGAGATCCTCCGCAAGGAGTTGTGGCGGAAGCTGGAGTCCCTGCCGGACGACAAGGCCTACCAGGTTCTCGACTACATCAATTATCTGCAGTCGCAGTACGGATCCGCGGACTCCCGTGCTGGAGGTTTCCAGCGATTCGGCGAGCTGTTCCAGGACACGATGCGCAAGCGCAAGGTCCCCGCCGCCGCGCTCAAGGAGACGATGAAGGTCATGGGTGCGGCGGATCGAGTGCTGAGCGCCTTCCGTGACGCGGGGCGGGAGTTCCTCGTCGAGCTGGAAGGGGGACGAGCGGAGCCGGGGGCTCCCGACAGGGAAGAGGAGCCTCCAAGGTCTCGTGAAATCGCGCTGGACGAATAGGGTGAGTGCCCGGGTCCCCCGGGGTCGGCTCCGCCCGGTGCCGATGTGAGACCTGCGGGATCCCCGCCCGCAGTTGACGGTACTACCGGCGTGTTCTACCGTTTCAGATTCGACCTCGAGGCCTTCGGGCACGTCAAATAGGGACATCCTGAGCGGGCTCACCGCCATGACCGACACAAGAGGGATCCGGGAAGCTCTCACGTTCGACGACGTGCTTCTCGTGCCCCGGCAGTCCCGGGTTCACCCGGCGGACGTTTCCATATCGGCCCGATTCACGCGAGGGACGACGCTGGCGGCTCCCCTCGTGGCCGCCGCGATGGACACGGTCACTGAACACCGGATGGCGATCGCGATGGCCCGCGACGGCGGGATCGGGATCATCCACAAGAACATGTCCGTCGACGCACAGTGCGCCCAGGTGGACCGGGTCAAGCGCTCCGAGAGCGGCATGATACTGACCCCGATCACTCTCGGCCCGGACGCCAGCCTGCGAGAAGCGCTTTCCCTGATGAGCGAGTTCTCGATCAGCGGCGTGCCGATCGTCGAGGATGGGGGCCGCCTGACCGGGATCCTGACCAACCGCGACCTCGTATTCGAGACCAACCTCGACCGATCGGTGCGCGAGGTGATGACGAAGGACGGTCTCGTCACCGCTCCCGAGGGCACGTCGCTCGAGGAGGCGGAGGAGATCCTGCGCCGCAACAAGATCGAGAAGCTCCCGGTCGTGGACGGAACCGGGAAGCTGTGCGGTCTCATCACCGTGAAGGACATCTTCAAGCGTCGGGCCCACCCGAACGCGTCGAAGGACGATCACGGGAGGCTCCTCGTTGGCGCGGCGGTCGGAGCTGCGAGACAGGACCTCGCTCGCGCCCTGGCCCTCGTGGAGGCAGGCTGCGACGTGGTCGTGATCGACTCGGCACACGGACACTCGCAGGGCGTGCTGGATGCCGTCGTGAGGGTTCGAGAGGCCCTTCCCGACGTCCAGCTGGTCGCCGGGAACATCGCCACCGAAGAAGGCGCTCGCGCCCTCGTCGAAAGGGGGGCCGACGCGGTCAAGGTAGGCATCGGGCCGGGATCGATCTGCACGACTCGTGTCGTGACCGGCGTCGGAGTGCCGCAGATCACCGCGATCATGGACGCGGTCAGGGGGGCGGGAGACGTTCCCGTGATCGCTGACGGGGGGATCAAACAGTCGGGCGACATCGTGAAGGCAGTGGCCGCGGGGGCTTCCACGTGCATGCTCGGCTCGATGCTTGCAGGTACGGAGGAGAGCCCCGGGGAGTCCTTCCTTCTCGAAGGCCGGAGATTCAAGCTGATTCGGGGCATGGGGTCCCTTTCGGCGATGGAGGAAGGCTCGGCGGACCGCTACTTTCAGGAGTCCACCGAGAGGCGCAAGCTGGTCCCGGAGGGCATAGAAGGGCGCGTGCCGTACAAAGGCCCCGTGGCCGATACGTTGTATCAGCTGCTTGGCGGTCTGCGAAGCGGTATGGGATATTGCGGCGTTTCGTCCGTGGAGGAGCTGCAGAGCGAAGCCGAGCTCGTGAAGATCACGTCGGGCGGATTGCGGGAATCACACCCGCACGACGTCGTGATCACGCGCGAGGCGCCGAACTACCGGTTGTAGACAGGAGAAGAAGCCCATGGATGGGAAGCGGCCAAGCAGGGAAGCGTGCGTCGGACCGGCTCGTC
>CANPVW010000006.1 GCA_947581745.1 Candidatus Benthicola azotiphorus | reverse complement strand
GCGTCGGCATGCGTCGTCGAGTGAAGCGAGACATTGAGCCTGCGCCAGCAGGCGAGACTACCCGCCGAAAGATGCCGGGGCTGGGATTTGGCGTCACGAGCGCAGCGAGTGACCTTCGAGCCTGCGCCAGCAGGCGAGACTACCCGCTGCAGCAATGCCGGGGGCGGGATTTGGCGTCACGCGCGCAGCGAGTGACCTTCGAGCCTGCGCCAGCAGGCGAGACTACCCGCTGCAGCAATGCCGGGGGCGGGATTTGAACCCGCACGGGAGATTACTCCCAAGGGATTTTAAGTCCCTCGCGTCTGCCGATTTCGCCACCCCGGCGTGCGTTCTCCTTCACACGACTTGGCCGCCCTCAGATTGGCCGTGTCGAGGGGCGAGCCGAAGCCCAGCTACTCTTGGTCCGTCCGATCACAGGCGTCGAAGACACGGTCGGCCTCGTCCGTCCCTCTCACCAACTCGAACGACCCATCCTCCATTGACATGGTGAGGACGTCTCCCGAAATCGAGACACCCACGATCACGGAATCTCCGTCGAAATCGATGTGCACGCGTCCCGCATCCACATAGCGGTAGGTCCCTTCGTTGCAGTCCTTACCTCGGACCACTCCGTCGTCCTTGAACTCGACGAACTCACCCGCCGCTTCACCGGTCGCCTGCCACCGACCGACGACGTCTGTTTGCCCGGGCTCGCACCCAGGAGTTGCAACCGCGACCAACGCAGCGATGCTGAGCAGTCTCAACGGTGACATTCGGCCCCCTTCGTCCTCAGCTGAAAGCGGTCGGGCTCCCGCTCGCCACCCCGGCGTGAAAGTCGGAATATAGGCTCGCTGGAGGTCTTCCGCAGGACGGCACAACCGTAAAGTCCCACACCCTGTCGCATCGCGTCCGGGACCCCGAGATTCAAGGGCATGAGGAAACTGGACCTGCGCTCCTGGGGATTCGGCTTCATCGTCGTGCTGGCCACCGCGGCGTTCATCCGATTGGGAGCGTGGCAGATCGAACGGCTGGGCGAGCGACGCGCGGCCAACGCAGAGCGAGAGGCGCTGGCCGATGATCCCCAGCTGGACCTCTCGGGCGACGCCGAGCTTCCCGATGTCGACTCGCTGCTCTGGCGGCGCGTGAGACTCACGGGCACCTGGGACTTCGAGCACGAGCTCGTGATCCGGGGACGTTCGGCGTTCGGATCTCCCGGGGTCGACGTGGTCACCCCTCTCCGGCTCGAGAGCGGAGCCACGGTCCTGGTGCTCCGGGGCTGGCTCCCGGCGGCTGACGGACTGAGCGCGGACCTCGCGTCGGCGAGCCCTCCGCCCGCCGATCTCTCGACGCCGCGCGTCGTCGAGGTGACGGGCCGCGTCTACCCGGGCGAGCCCTCCGCCGCCATCCCGCCTCGCCGCACACGGTTTCCGGGCGGAGTGCACGTGGTGCTGGCCAGCCTCGATCTGGAGGCGGCGCAGCGGGAGCTGGAGGAGCCCCTGATCGGCGCCTGGGTTCTTCCTGACTCGGCGGTGCACGCCGGAGGGGCCGTCGAGCCACGACTCGTGCAGATGCCGCCTCCCTCGGACGGGCCCCACCTGATGTATGCCATTCAGTGGTTCGGCTTCGCCGCGATCGCCGCCGCGGGTGGGATCGTGTTCCTCGCCAGCCGGCGATCGTCGCCCGGGGGGGACGCCGCGTGAGCTACCGCAAGTTCATCGATCGATCGGGACACTCCTGGAGCATCCGGGAACGCGGCCGCTGGGAGTGGAGCTTCGAGCCGGAAGGGGGAAACCCGGGTCCCGCCCGGGTGGTCCGCGCACCCGGACACCAGGACGATCCGTTCGAGCTCAGCAACGAAGAGCTTCAGCGACTGCTGGACTCCGCGCCGGGAGCCGGTCGGCCGCGGACTCCGAGTCCCTTCAAGGACTGACTCTCCCCGGGGATTTTCCGCTCTCTTGTCACATTATCCCATACAGCGACATATTGTCACCTGCACGCGTTCATCGGGTCGTATTGACCCGGCCAGCGGGTTTCGATGTGCGAGCCCGGGGGGACCCCGGATGCGCCTTCAAGCCGCATGAATCAAGGCCCGACGGCCGATCAGCCGGGACCGGATCCGGAGTGGGCCTTCGTGGCACAATTCCGGCAGGGGTGAGCGAGGACGCCGTGAGGACGTTCGGCGCGGACGAGGGTCGTCCACGCCAATGGTCCGCGGGCCGGGCGATCCCCCTGACCCCGGCCCCGTGGGCCTTTACGGGCGGTTCAACGACGTTTGCCGGGCCGACGGAGCCCGCAGCGGAGCAGATATGCCTGAAGAATACGCCAAGACCGAAGTCGCGCCCCGCGTGCTCGTCGTCGAGGACGAGGAGAACGTCCGCGACCTGCTGTTGACCGTGCTCGCGGAGAACGGCTACCGGGTGGATGCGGTCCGTTCGGGTGAGGAGGGGCTGCGCCAGCTGGACCAGCAGCTGTATGACCTGGTTCTGCTGGACCTGAACCTCCCCGGAATGCACGGGCTCAACGTGCTCGGCGCCGGACCGGCTCTCCAGACGGATGCCCAGTTCATCGTGATGACTGCCTTCGGCTCGATCGACAGTGCGGTCGAAGCGATGAAGCTGGGGGCCGTCGACTTCATCAAGAAGCCGTTCCGCACCGAGGAGCTCCTGCACATCCTGGCGCGTGCCCGGGAGGAGCTGGAGCTCAAGCGGGAGGTGGCCCAGCTCCGGAGCCAGACGAGCGCCGGCGTGCGGGCACACCTGGTCGGGAAGTCACAGGCCATGCAGAGGCTGTACGGCATGATCGAGCGCGTGGCGCCGACGCGCGCCAACGTGCTGATCACCGGCGACACCGGCACCGGCAAGGAGCTGGCGGCGCGGGCCGTGCACGAACTGTCCGGCCGCAACCGCCGTCCCTTCGTGGCGATCAACTGCTCCGCCCTTCCCGAGACGCTGCTCGAGTCCGAGCTCTTCGGACACATGAAGGGCTCGTTCACCGGCGCGGTGCAGAGCAAGCGCGGGCTGTTCGAGGAGGCACAGGGCGGCACGATCTTCCTGGACGAGATCAGCACCGTGTCGGAGGGCGTGCAGGTCAAGCTGCTCCGCGTCCTTCAGGACCGGAAGGTCACTCGCGTGGGAGGCCGGGAGCCGATCACGGTCGACTTCCGTCTGATCGCGGCCACGAACCGCAACCTGGGCGAACTGGTCGAGAAGGGGGAGTTCCGCGAGGACCTGTACTACCGGCTCAACGTGTTCCCGATCCGAGTCCCCTCCCTGCGGGAGCGGCGGGACGACATCCCGATCCTCGCCCAGCACTTCCGCCAGCGCTTCGCCGACGAGAACGGCCTCGAGCCGCCGGAGATCCCGCCGAAGACCATGACCCGGCTGATGTCCTACGACTGGCCGGGAAACGTCCGGGAGCTCGAGAACTTCATCGAGCGGGCGGTCATCATGCACGCGGGGGCAAGGGCGATTCCGTTCGAACCGCCGGGACAGCGCCCGGACCCCGAGCGGAACCTGCTCTCGCGGGCCCGCGAGGAGAAGTGGGATCTCGAGCGACTCGAGAGGGAGTACATTCTCGACATGCTCGAGCAGACTCAGTGGCACCAGAGCTCGGCGGCCGAAGCGCTCGGCATCAGCCGGCGAACGCTGTACCGCAAGTTGAAGAGGTACCGCGAGCAGGGGATCCTGCCCGAGCCTCACCACGTGGCGCTCAGGATGTGACGGACGGATCGGGTGCAGGTCAGCCGATCCAGCCGCTGCGCTGCTCCGGCTCCCGTCCGTGAGGCATCCAGAGCGTGAAGGTCGCGCCCTCGCCCGGAGTTGATTCCAGGGTGAGGGCGCCGCCCATGTACTCCGCGAGGCGGCGCGACAGCGTCAGGCCGATCCCCATGCCTCCCCTCTGTCTGCGGCCGGCGCCACCCTTCTGGTACTCGCCGAAGATCCTCTCCTGATCCGCCGCGGCGATCCCCGGGCCGTGGTCCGTCACGCCGATCGCGATCCAGCGCTCGGCGTCGAACGGCTCGCCGGGTCCTTCACGCCTGAGGTCGGCGGCCAGGTGGACGTCGGTCCCCTCCGGCGCGTACTTGATCGCGTTGCTGAGCAGGTTGGTCACGATCTGGAGCACCCGGTCCGGATCCGCCACCATGCGCAGGTTGCTCCGGTTCCTCTTCAGGCGGAGCTTCATCGTCTTCTGTTCGGCTTCCGGGTGGATGCCGTCCATCGCGGCCTGCAGCAGGTCGTTGACGACGATCATCCGGGGCCACGTCTCGAGCCGCCCCTGCGACAGGCTCTCCAGGTCGAGGACGTCCTGGACCAGCCGCATCGCGTGCTGGCTGCCGCGCCGGATCTTCTCCGGAATGTCCCGCGCTTCACCCGTGGTCTCGGCGAGGAGCCGCTCCGACCACATAAGGACTCCGCTGCACGCGTTGCGCAGATCGTGGTTCACGAAAGCGTAGAACCGATCCCGCTGCTGCTGAGTCTGCCGGAGCTCGTCCAGGAGGCGCTGCAGCGTCTTGAACTGCCGTGCGTTCTCGATCGACACCGCCGCCTGGGCCGCCAGCATGCTCACGATCGTCTCGTCGCGCTCGGTGAACTCTTCCCCGCCCTCCTTGTTCGTCAGGTAGAGGTTCCCGTACGCGCGCTCGCCGATCCGGATCGGCACGCCCAGGAACGACCGCATGCCGGGGTGCACGCCGGGCATCCCC
>CANPVW010000005.1 GCA_947581745.1 Candidatus Benthicola azotiphorus | reverse complement strand
CACCGCTGATCCACCCTTCCGCACGGTCCGGCTTCTCGTTGAAATGCGCGACGCGCGATCCGTCCAGGGCCAGTCGTCCGAAGCGGGATGGAAACCGCACCGCCGTGACCGTGGCCAGTTTCCCGTGCGAGCGGTGGAAGTCGACCAGGCGATCCAGATCGATATCGGCCACTCCATCGCCGTACGTGAAGTGGAAGACCTCCCCGTCATCGAGCCACTCGCGCAGGCGGCGGAGTCGGCCTCCCGTCTGAGTATGCAGTCCGGTGTCCACCAGGTGGACCTTCCAGTTCGCCTGGTTTCCGTCGTGGATGGTGGTGTTTCCGGACGCGAGATCCACCGTGATGTCGTTGGTGAAGGCGTAGTAGTTGAGAAAGTACTCCTTGATCACCTCGCCCTTGTAGCCGAGCGCGATGATGAACTCGTCCACTCCGAAGGCGGAGTAGATGTTCATGATGTGCCACAGGATGGGCTTCCCGCCGATCTCGACCATCGGCTTGGGACGCAGCTCGGTTTCCTCGGAGAGTCGGGTGCCGAAGCCGCCCGCGAGTATGACTGCCTTCATGTCGGTCGTCCTTTCGCCCCGCGGCCCTATACCGCCATCCGGGACCGATCGCGGCCCTCTTCCGGCGGAGACCCTGCCTGCCGGCAGAGATCCTGAATCACGTTCGCGACCTTCCGATGCCCACGGGGACTCCAGTGGAAGTCGCGCACGAGGTAGTCGTCCGAGTCCAGGTGATCCCTCAGAGCCACGAACGGGATCCCCGCCCGGGCACAGATTCCGGCCAGCTCCCGGTCCGGAACGTCTTCGTCGAAGCTCTCGGCCAGTTCGCTTTCGCCGAGCGCTCGAGCCAGGGCGAGTCGAGCCAGGGGAGAGAGATCGGGAATGGACATCACCACGAGCCGCGCGCCCGCGTCCCGACACACGTCACGTCCCTGGCGGATGAGGAAGTCACAGGCCTCGAAGGCCATCCGACGTTGCGGCGTATCGCTGCAGATCTCGATGAAGGCCTGCATGCCTCCCTCGCGTTCGTTGATCGTCCAGCGCGATGCATCGACGTGGTCCGATACGATTTCCCATTCGCCTGCGTCGGAGCGTCGCGCGAAGGGCGACCGGTATTCGTTGAACGCGGGGTGAACGTTGTCGGCCAGGTCGTTGCCGTGGTACACGAACCAGATGACCAGCTTGCCGGAGAGCTGGGGCGCCAGACGCCGCATCCACAGCAGTGAGTGAACGAGGCTGTACGCCGGCGATCCGATCGCCTTGATGCGGACCTCGCCCGGAAGGTCGGCGAAGAACGCGTCATCGTCCACTCCACAGCCGAAGGCGTACGAGTCGCCGAAGGCGACAACCTGTGCGTCGGACACCGTTCCTTTTCCACGCCAGCCGGAGGAGTCCGTCGTGACCAGGTACGGCTCCTGGTTGAAGTCGAGCGCATGCGCCGTCATGTTCGCGCGCGGCTTCCAGCCGATCTCGGGCGTGAACTCGATCAGGTCTTCCCACGCCACGGGCTCCGGCTCGATCCACGTGCGAACGCGCTCGATCAACCCCTCGACCAGCCACACGGGCACGATGATGAGCAGGGCCGGAATCGCGAGAGCGAGGCCGGCCAGGCCGGCGAACGTCGCGAGAATCATCCGTGAGAGGTCGAGAATCGTCTTGCGCATGCGGAGGTCCGATCTCATCGGGTCAGTACAGGGTGTAGACGTTGCCGCCCAGACTGCCGCGCGATTCGCCCTCCACTCGCTTCAGCAGCGCGAGCAGCGGAATCAACGACCACACCCACACGTTGCCGGAACGCCAGGACCATGTGGCGAGCCGCCGCGCCCAGCCGATTTCGGGGCCGCTGGCCTGGACGACATCAGAATCTGCGCCGTAGCTCCGGTCCGGCAGTCGCTTCTTCGGGACCCATGCGGAGGCGGGCGGGGTCGGTCCCGCCAGGGACAGGCGTCCGCCGAGGCGCCCGACGATGGTCACGATCAGGAACACCACGCCTGTGAGCCAGAGCCGGGTCGCCCTTCTGGCCTTGCGTACCAGGCGCTCCCACGCCCTGTACGGGCGGGTCGCCAGCCCCGGGGTCCGCCAGCCGACGACGGCAAGGAGGCCGAAGAGCGCGAGGTCCCAGACCACCGCCGGAAGGCCGAGCGACCACCCGAGGGCAGCGGCGCCGATCAGGGCGACCGTCGCGCTGAGCACGAGCCAGAAACTCCTGAGCGCGGAACGGGTCGGAGCGCGGAACGACTGCATCAGTCTCTCTCTCGATTGCCGAATTGGGACATCTCAGTCCAGGCTGAAGCTGGCCCTGTACGCCTCGACGTCGGGTCCGAGGCCGGCCGGCTGTTCGTTCTTCAGGAGCACGAAGTTCTCGACGACGAGCGCGTCCATGTCGGTGGCCATGAAGCAGCGGAAGGCATCCTCCGGCGTGCACACGATCGGCTCGCCCCGGATGTTGAAACTGGTGTTCACGATCACCGGACAGCCGGTACGATCGTAGAATCGCTTCATCAGCCTGTAGTACCGTCCGTGTCGGGTCTCATCGACGGTCTGTATCCGGGCCGAATAGTCGACGTGCGTAATCGCGGGAAGGCGCGATCGAGCGACCGAGACCCGAGTCCGCAGATCCGGATCCTGCATCCGCCTGAGATCCTCCTCCTCCAGCTCCAGCCTCCAGTCCTCACGGATCGGCGCCACGAAGAGCATGTACGGGCTGTCCTCCTCGGTCTCCGTCTCGAACACCTCGTGCACGTGTTCCCGGAGCACGCACGGCGCGAACGGCCGGAACGACTCCCGAAACTTGATCTTCAGGTTCATCACGGCCTGCATCTCGGGCGACCGGGCGTCACCGATGATGCTCCGTCCGCCGAGAGCGCGTGGACCGTACTCCATCCGGCCGTGGAACCACCCGATCACACTGGAATCTCCCAGAAGTCCGGCGACCCGGTCGAGCAGCTCGCTCTCGTCATCGATGCGTTGATAGACCGCCCCCAGCGCATCGAAGAACAGCTGGATGTCCCGGTTGTCGAACCGCGGCCCCAGGAACGAGCCTTTCTGCGCATCCCCCGGAACCGGCTTGCGGTCGTTACCCAACACCCCGTGCCACACGTGGAGCGCCGCGCCGAGGGCGCCGCCCGCGTCCCCCGCCGCGGGCTGAACCCAGATCTCGTCGAACGGTCCCTCCCGGCGCAACCGGCCGTTGGCGACGCAGTTGAGTGCGACGCCTCCGGCCATCACCAGGTTGGTCTTTCCGGTGATCTCGTGCGCGTGCCTCGCCGCCCGCAGGACGGCTTCCTCGGTTACGGTCTGGATCGACGCTGCCAGATCCATCTCCTTTTGAGTGATCTGGCTCTCCGGCGACCTCGGCCCCCCCCCGAACAGGCGATGGAACTTCTCGGAGGTCATCCGCAAACCGTGGCAATAGTCGAAGTACGACATGTCGAGCCACAGCGATCCGTCGTCGCGCAGATCCACGATCTTCTCGAGAATCAGATCGGCGTACTTCGGCTCGCCATAGGGAGCCAGCCCCATCAGCTTGTATTCGCCGGAGTTCACCTTGAATCCGGTGTAGTAGGTGAACGCCGAATAGAGCATCCCGAGCGAATGAGGAAATCGCATCTCGTGGGTCAGCTCGACTCGGTGGCCCTCTCCGATGCCGATCGATGCCGTGGTCCACTCTCCCACCGCATCGAGCGTCAGGATCGCGGCTTCCTCGAATGGAGACGGATAGAATGCGCTGGCGGCGTGCGACTCGTGGTGGTCCGTGAAGTAGGTGTCGCCCCGAAAGCCCGGCCCGAGCTGCTCCCGCATGAGCTCCGGGAGGTGGAGCTTCTGACGGGCCCACAGAGGCAGCGCCCTCCTGAACGGCTCGAAGCCCCGC
>CANPVW010000004.1 GCA_947581745.1 Candidatus Benthicola azotiphorus | reverse complement strand
GCACCCCGATCCCGTCATCGCCCGCGAGAAGATTCCCGACCCCGATGATCACGACCCTCGAGGACATTCTCACCCCGGCTGTTCTCTGCTACTGCGCCGTCGACGGACCCGGTGAAGATAACGCGCCTCCATCTCATCCTGCATCCACCGCGTCGGCCGGTCGGAAGCCACCAGCGGTATCGCCCGGACCCATATCAGACTAAATTGTCCGAATTACCCGGACTTCCCTTCACGGGGGTTACATGGTCTCGAAGACGGAAGAATATGCGTTGCGCGCGGCGGTCTGCCTGGCCCGGCTGCACGGGCCGGGCGTAGTCCGGTCCGCTGAGATGGCCCGGGCCACCGGGATTCCGGCCAACTACCTGTCGAAGATCCTGCACCAGCTCGGGAGAGAGGGCATCGTCAGTTCGGAGCGCGGCCGCAGCGGGGGCTTTCGACTCGTCCGGGATCCCGCCGACGTGACGCTCGCCGAGGTCGTCGCCCCGTTCGAACCGCAGGTCGAGCGGAACCGCTGTCTTCTCGGGCGCCCCGAGTGTTCGGACGGTAACCCGTGTGGCGCGCATCTCGGCTGGAAGAAGATCCGCGGGGCGACCATCGACTTCCTCGAAAACACGACCTTGTACGACGTGATTCGCGCCGATCCGGACCGGAACAGGGACGGGTCCTGACGTGCGGCGGAGGGTCTTGCCCATCTTATATTATCATAATACTATGATCTTATCGACAAAGAGCGACGGGAACGGGCGTCTCCCGTCGTGCTCATCCCCGAGAAGGAGGTTCAGGTCGATGTTCAAGCAACTGTCGGCCCGCTGGGTGATCCCGGTCGTGGCATTCGGGCTGTTCTTCGGCCTCGCCCTGGCGTCCTGCAGCGAGGGCGGCACGGCGGGCATGGACGTGAGTGAAGTGGCCCGCGAGCGTCACCTCAGCGAGCAGGACGTTCTGGCCGCGGTCAAGACCTACCAGCCCACGGGGAGATTCGACCCCTACGTCCTGTTCGCTTCAGGAGGTCACTCGGGCCAGGTGCTTGTGATCGGAGTTCCCTCGATGCGCCTGCTCAAGGTGATCGCCGTCTTCACGCCCGAGCCCTGGCAGGGTTACGGGGTCGGGGCGGTCGAGACCCAGGACGTGCTCGACGAGGGCCGGATGGCCGACCACGACCTCACGTGGGGAGACACGCATCACCCGGCGCTCTCTGAGTCCGAGGGCGACTACGACGGCCAGTATCTGTTCATCAACGACAAGGCGAATCCACGGATCGCCGTGATCGATCTGAGGGACTTCGAGACCAAGCAGATCGTCACGGATCCGAACATGGGCACGAATCACGGAGGCACGTTCGTCACGCCGAACACGGAGTACGTGATCGAGGCCGCCCAGTACTCGATCCCGCTGTGGGAAGAGTATGCCGACGTCGATCGCTACGAGGAGAGCTATCGCGGCCTCGTCACCTTCTGGAAGTTCGACCGGGCCTCCGGGCGCATAGATCACGATGCCAGCTTCTCCATGGAGCTCCCGCCCTACTGGCACGACCTGTCCGATGCGGGGAAGGGACCATCGTTCGGCTGGGCGTTCGTCAACTCGTTCAACACCGAGATGGCGACCGGGGGATTCGAGGACGGGAACCCGCCGTTCGAGGCGGGGGCCTCGGCCAACGACATGGACTACATGCACATCATCAACTGGCAGAAGGCCGCCCGGGTGGCGGGTGAGGCCGGCAAGACCCGCATGTCGCGCGGCATGCGCGTCATACCCCTGGCGGTATCGATCGAGGAGGGCCTGCTGTACCTGACGCCCGAGCCCAAGAGCCCACACGGGGTGGACGTGACGCCGGATGGCACTCGCATGGTCGTGTCCGGCAAGCTCGATCCGCACGCCACGATCTATTCCTGGGAGAAGATCCGGTCAGCGATCGATTCGGGAGGATCCGGGGAAACCGACAGCTACGGGATCCCCATTCTGCCGTTCGACGATGTCCTGGAGGCACAGGTCGAGCTCGGGCTGGGCCCGCTGCACACCCAGTTCGACGACAAGGGGAACGCTTACACGAGCATCTTCCTCGAGAGCAAGGTCGCGAAATGGAGGCTCGATCCGCCCGAGCTTCTCGAGAAGATCGACGTGCACTACAACGTCGGGCACCTCGCGATGGCCGAAGGCGACACGAGAACGCCGGACGGGAAGTACCTCATCGCAATGGACAAATGGTCCATCGATCGCTTCCAGCCGGTGGGACCACTGCTGCCACAGAACTTCCAGCTCATCGACGTGGACGAGTCACCGATGCAGCTGCTGTACGACATGCCGATCGGCATCGGAGAGCCTCACTACGCACAGATGATCAAGGCCGACAAGCTGGAGCCCTTTCAGGTGTATCCTGGCGTCGGGTACTCGCCTCACCTGATGGCGTTGAAGGAGGGGGCACCGGTTTCCGGTACCGAGCGGATCGAACGGGTGGGCAATACCGTGCACGTCTACATGACGGCGATGCGGAGCCACTTCAAGCCCGAGTACATCAGGGTGAACCAGGGCGACGAAGTGGTGCTGCACGTCACGAACATCGAGCAGGCGCACGACGCGACGCACGGACTTGGGATCTCCAAGTACAACGTCAACGTGAGCATCGAGCCGGGAGAGACCCAGGAGATCAGATTCACGGCCGATCAGGCGGGGGTCTTTCCCTTCTACTGCACGGAGTTCTGTTCGGCCCTGCACCTCGAGATGGCCGGCTACCTGCTGGTCAAGCCCGCGGGCTGACCCTCTTCAGCCGTTGGTCCGCCGGGGCACGGCCCGGCGGACCCGGCGAATAGACGAGGAATTTCATATGGGACGGGTGACGTCGTTCTTCCAGGGCGAGCTCTCTTCGGTGAGCCGCGTGATGATCGTCATCGCGACGCTCACGCTTCTCCCCAGCATCTTCCTCCCCACGTGGAACATCACGCTGCACGCACCTCAGTATCCCGAGGGGCTCACGCTGGTGATCTATCCGCACACGGTAGGGGGACAGCTGGACGAAGTGAACCTGCTGAATCACTACATCGGGATGCGCGAGATCACGCCGAACGAGTTCCCCGAATTCAGGCTGATTCCGTTCTTCATCCTCCGGTTCTTCGCCTTCGCCGTGCTGGCGGCCCTGGTCGCCCGCATCCCCATCGCGGCGATCGGGTACCTGGACTTCGTCATGTTCGGAGTGGTCATGCTGTACACGTTCCAGCACTGGCTGACCGAGTTCGGCACCCAGCTCTCCCCGGCGGCGCCGATCGACCTCGCGCCTTTCGTGCCGAGGTTCATCGGTACCACCCACGTGGCCCAGTTCTCGGTCAGCAGCATGCCCGCGGCGGGCGGCATCCTGATGGGCATCGCGGGCCTGATGGGTCCGGTGGTCCTGATCTACGAGTGGCGTCGGCGATTCGGCTCACGGACCCCGGCTCCCTCTACCTGAGGATGCGGGACGTGCTCCTCTACCGGATCGCCGTCTGCGCGGCCCTCCTCGCGCAGGCGCCGGTCCCGGTCCGAGGGGCCGGGGCCGGCGAGCAGGAGGACCGGCCACCCGCGGTCCTCAGGGTCGGCGACGGCATGGACTACGAGCGGATCGGCGATGCCCTTGCCGGCTCGGTCGAAGGGGACACGATTCTCGTCGATCCGGGGATCTACCGGGAGCACCTGGTGGTGCGGCACCCCGTCACCCTCGTCGGGAGCCCCGGTGCCATCATCGACGGCGGGGAGACGGGGACCATCGTCCTCATCGAGGCGCCGGCCGAGCTCAGCGGGTTCACGATCCGCGCCTCGGGAAATGACCAGGCCCGGGAGGACTCCGGGATCATGGTGGAGCAGGCCGACGGAGTGCACATCCACGACAATCGGCTCACCGACGTCCTGTTCGGAATCTACGTGAAGCAGTCCCGGGAGCCGGTCATCCGGGCCAATCAGATCGAGGGGAAGGACCGGCCGATCCCGCGGCGCGGCGACGGAATCAGGCTCTGGTATTGCTCGGGCGGCCGGGTGGAGGGGAACCGCCTGGAACGAACCCGCGACCTCGTCGTATGGTTCACGACCGGCTTCACGATCCGAGGGAATTACGTGTCGCAGGGTCGCTACGGGCTGCACTACATGTACAGCGACCAGAACCTGTTCGAAGACAACGTGTTCGTCGGCAACGATGTCGGCGCGTTCCTGATGTACTCGAAGGACATACGGTTCCGGCGAAACAGGTTCGAGGGCGCGAGCGGCCCGTCGGGATTCGGTCTCGGTCTCAAGGACGCCGACCGCATCCGGGCCGAGGGAAACTCGTTCGTCGGAAACGCCGTCGGGATCTTCGTGGACGATTCCCCGTCGGCGCTCGGGGAAGTCAACGAGTTCACCGCCAACCTGATCGCGGTCAACGGAATCGGCGTGGCCGTGCTTCCGTCGGTCCACTCGAACGTGTTCCGCGACAACGCCTGGACAGGTAACGCGATTCCGGTCAGCGTGAACGGGGGAGGGGACGCACTGGCGAACACGTGGAACGGGAATCACTGGAGTGAATACACGGGATTCGACGAGGACGGCGATGGGATAGGAGACACCGCGTTCCGTCACGAGCGACTCGCCGACGACCTGTTCGCGCGACACCCGCAGCTTCGTCTGTTCGCCTTCAGCCCCGCGGTCTCCGCGCTCGAGGTCGTCTCCCGGCTGTTCCCGTTCCTGCGCCCCGCTGCGGTCGTGGTCGACTCGTTTCCCCTCATGCGCGCGCCGACCGCCGCGCTCGCGGCGATCGACGCCGGCGACGTGCCCGTGCGGGAGACGGGACGACTGGCGGGTCTGGGGCTGGTCGCCGCCGCCCTCGGAGTGGCGCTCATCCTGGTGCGTCTCACGGGCGCGGGGAAGCCCGCGTGATCTCGGCCCGCGGTCTCACCCGGAGGTTCGGGTCGCAGACGATTCTCGATGGTCTGGATCTCGAGGTCGGTCCTGGTGAGCGCGTGGCGCTCCTCGGCAGAAACGGCGCAGGCAAGACGACGTTCTTCCGCTGTGCCCTGGGACTGCTTCCGTTTTCCGGAGACCTCGAGGTGGCCGGCGTCGATGTCAGGACCGATGGCCTGGAGGCGCGTTCGGCTATCGGCTACGTTCCCCAGCGCCCTCCCCATTTCGACGGCACGCTGGAGGACCTGGTCCGCTTCTTCTCGGGTCTGCGGGAGATCCCGTCGGCCCGGGTACGGCTCGGCATGTCGGAGCTCGGGCTCTCCCTGGATGAGCACGGCCGAAAAGCGGTCCGGGAGCTGTCCGGCGGCATGCTCCAGAAGGTCCTGCTCGCCCTGGCCGTCGCCGAGGCCGTGCCGGTCCTGTTGCTCGACGAGCCCACGGCGAATCTCGACGGCGAGGCGCGCGCGGAATTCCTGCGAGCCCTCAAGCGGGTGCCGGACTCGTGCACGGTCATCCTGTCTTCGCATCGGCTGGAGGACGTCCGGGCGGCGGCGGACCGCGTGCTGGTGTTGGAGAACGGGCGACTCGCGTTCGACGGTGAGCTGGACGCCCTCCTGGAGCGGTCGGGCTCGTCGCCCACGGTGTGGATCTGCACGGATCGGACGGCCCTCGCGAATCTGGTGCGGCTGGTCGAAGACGACCGTCGCGTGATCCGCGTGCACAGGAACGGCGTATCGGTCGGCATCGAGACCCTGCCCGGTAACATCGCCGACATCCTCACGGACGTCAGAGGCGAGGGCATCCCGGTGGACGATCTCCGCGTGGAGGAGCCAGGGCTCGGCGGCCTGTTCCCCTCCAGCGGCGCGGCCGCGGAGTCTTCGTCGGGGGCCGCGTCCGGGGAGGCGACCCGATGACGACGGGCAACCGCATTCGCCTGTTCCTTCTGCGCGAAGTGGAGCATTCGCTGCGAACGCGCTGGTTCCTGACGAACGCGGCGGTCTTCATGGCAGGCGGCGTCCTGCTGGTCGTGGCCGGTTCGTCCGGCACGCTGCTGGCCGGCCACCGGGGGTACGCGCGGGCGCTGGCCGGGCTGGCCCATTTCGCGATCCTGTTCGTCCCGATCATGGCGCTACTGCCGGCCAGCGCTTCCCTCGCCGAGGAGCGCGAGAACGGGACGCTGGAATACCTGCTGGCGCAGCCCGTCACCTGGGGCCAGGTGTTCATCGGGAAATGGCTCGGCGTCTCCGTTGCCGTCGTGCTCGCTCTCAGCCTGGGCTACCTGGCTTCGGCGTCCGTCTCCGTGTTCCGGGGCGTTCCGTCGTCCCTGGTCCTCGCCATCTACGCGTTCCTCGTCCTGCTGTCGCTGGTCTTCGTGTCCCTGGGCACCGTCTTCTCGGCCCTGTCGGACACGCGCTCCAGGGCCACGGCCTTCGGGATCGGCTGCTGGCTCGTCCTGGTCGTGCTGGGCTCGCTGGGAGTGCTGGCGGCCTTCATCCGGTGGGGCGCTCCGGCCGAGCTGCTCGCGGCCTGGTCCTTCTTCAATCCGGTCGAGGCCTTCCGCATCGGCGTCATGACGGTGCTGGATCCCGACCTGCAGCTCCTCGGTCCGGTGGGAACCGGGCTCGTCCGGCGACACGGGCCGACCGCCATCGCGCTCGGATCCGCCTTCTCCCTGTGCCTGTGGATCCTGCTGCCGATCCTCGGCGGTCGCTGGGCCGTCAGTCGGCGGCGCGACGGAGTGTAAGCGCAGACCGCCGACGCTCCGCCTGAAATCTCCAAACCCGCTGTGCAAAGCAGGCTCCGCTACCTCTGGAACGGCCAGGGAACGGCCAGGGAACGGCCTCTGACGATCGTGGTCGAGCCGCCAGGACACGCCTGGCGTCATTGACCGGCGTCTCGAGGTTCAATGCAGCAGCGGGACCGGGAGAGGCCGCACGAAGGAGGGCAAGATGACCACACTGAGGCGACTCATCACACTGGCCCTGCTGCCAGGGCTCCTCGCTGCATGCAGCGGCGACGACAACGGCGGTGGCGGCAACAACCCGATGAACCCGC
>CANPVW010000003.1 GCA_947581745.1 Candidatus Benthicola azotiphorus | reverse complement strand
CAGCCTTTCGCTGGCTTCTTGTGGGAACTGTGGCCTGGACGTCAGTCAGCGTGACCTGGAGCTACGCCAACGCGAGTGGAAGACCCCAAATCGGAGTGCCGATATTCACTGCAGCTGCGGTGACCGACGTGGTGCTCAACGTCATGCTGCTGGGTCGGCTGGGCATTGTAGGCGCCGGTATCGCCGCAACCGTGTCCTACTGGATTGCGGCCATCCTGTTTCTGCGTTTGTTCTGCGTGCTGGAGGCATGTACGCTTCGCGACGCCCTGGTCGTTCGGCCGTCCGATCTCAGGCATATCGCACGCGTCACCCGGGACCTGGCGAGAGCCCTGGTGAGGTGGAGACGCAGACAGCGGGCGCCGGAGCGGGTGAGGGAATAGTCCGGGATGCCGAACGTCACTCACTGGGCTCTGTGGGCGGCCAGAAAGGTCGCATCTCAGGATCGAATGTACCTGCCACGACGACTGTCGTGGAGTGCTCGCAAGAAGCTCGTGGACGCCGTCTTTCGGGTATCGAAGTCCGGGTCGAGCCTGGACTTGCCCAATCGAGACCAAACGGACCCGGATTCTCTGCGAGATCACTTCCTGTCTCGAGAGTCACCGGGCTGGCACTTTGACCCGACCGATGTGAATCGAATCGCGGAGCGCGTGCCTCCGGTGTGTCGCGATCGCACGATTGCTGAGGCTGATGAGCTATGTGCCCGGCGATTCACCTTTCGGGGCCAACCGCCCGTGATTCTGGACCCTATCGATTGGCACGCGGCGCCGCGGGGCGACGGCGACTGGACGTGCGACCTGAATCGCCACTCGTGGTTCGCGACCTTGGGGTTTGCCTTTTGGTACACGGGAGAGGAGCGCTACGCGAACACGTTCGTGGAGCTCTCATCGGCATGGATCCGGGCCAATGGAGGGAGACTCGGGAAGCTGGCGTGGGACACACCTTTCGAGGTGGCATTTCGAGTCAACGCCTGGGTGTGGGCCTATTTCCTGTTCCTGCCGTGCGCGCTCTGGTCGGCGGATGATCAGAGCAACTTCCTGCGCGTGCTGGGACGTCTCTCGGAATACCTCTACCAGACTCTCGAGTATCACAGCCCGGGAAACCACGTTCTGCTCGAGGCCAAGGCCCTTGCTCTCTGCGGGGAGCTGTTTCCCGAATTTCGCGGCGCTCGACGATGGCGCAGCAAAGGTTGGAGGATCCTGCGTCGCGAGCTCGGGAAGCAGGTTGGTCCCGATGGCGTGCATGCCGAGCGATCGACCATGTACCACAAGATCATCGCTGGCGAACTTGCCGAGCTGTGGTTGATCGCGATGAGGAACGATCTGGTCCAAGCCGGTGAGCTGCACGCCGTAGTCGAGAGAATGGGGGAATTCGAGACGTGGATCGATAACGGGCGCGGAGACTTCCCGCTGGTCGGTGATTCATGGGCGGAGGACACTTACTTGCGCTTCAATGCTCCCCTGATTTGCAGGGCCCATCAGATCGGAACAGTACCATCGGCCGGTTCATGGTTGTCGGATCACACCTGGTGGGCGCTGGGGCCTCTCGAACACCGCGCGGTCGGGGCCGAGGAGAGTGCCCAAGAAGCGACGAATGCAGCGAAGGCGTTCCCGGCTGGAGGCTACTACGTTTCGAGATCCGTGTCCGCGCATGGGACTGACGTTCTGCTCTGGGACTGTGGCCCACTCGGTTACAGCGCGAACCGGAAGCACGCCCACGCGGATGCCCTGGGACTGACCATTGCGGTTCGGGGCGTGCCGTTGCTCATAGACCCGGGCGCAGACGGGATCGGGCCAGGAGATCTCGGCCGAGCGATTCCGAACGCAGTGGAAACGCCACTGCGAGAGACCGCAGCGCACAACACCCTCACTGTCGACGGTAAGGACCAGGGAATACTCGCTGAAAGGGGAGAGATCTGGTCGGCACCCGAACCCCGCCTGCGGATCTGGGCGACTTCTTCCGAGTGCGTCGTGATGTCGGGACATCACGACGGCTACATGCGACTGCCCGAACCCGTCCGCCACGCCCGCACAATCGTGGCGATGCACCACCACTACTGGCTCATCGTGGATAGGCTCGAGGGAGCGGGATATCACCGGGGAGAGCAACGGTTTCACATTGCCCCATCGGCCGGGGTGGAATGGGTCCGAAAGAAACAGGGCGTCAGAATTGAGAAGAATGGCAGCGTCCTGCAGCTCCTGTTCGTCGATCCGCAGGAAGGCTCGTCAAACGATGACCTCGAGACGCAGATTGGTGAACGGATCGCTGAGTTGCACTACGGGCGCCGAGAGAGGATACCGGTCGTGACATGCGGCGTTGAGCGCCATGCGCCGTATTCGCTCGTCACGGTCATTGCCCCGGGCGACCAGGACTTGGATGCCCGGGTGGTCTCGAGCGATTCGAGTGACGGGCTTCACATCATCGAAGTGTCTGGGGACGGGTACCGCGATCACGTCTGCGTAACAGACGGTGCCGCGGTGACACGCCAGGTCCACGAGGGATGGACCACGGACGCACCGGTCTGCATCCTTCGGCTTCAGCCGGACGATGATCTCAAGGAAGTGTTCGTGGCCGGGGCGTCGCGTCTCGTGCGTTCCGGCTCGGATGTCTTACCAGAGTCTGTCTGGCACGAATCGGCGGCGTTGAAGCGACTCGTTCGGATTTCGGCAGAGTAGGACACGGCGCTCAAGAGGCGTGTGCTACGCGTCTCGGTTAGTATCTGGCAGAGGTTCCTCGGCGCGCTGTTTGTCCGAGCGCTGCGGCTGATTGGCGGAGAGGCATCTGAATGGACATTGCAGTCTTTGGCCTTGGATACGTCGGGGCGGTATCGGTGGCCTGTCTCGCGGACCGCGGGCACAATGTCATCGGGGTGGACATCAGCGATGCCAAAGTTGATCTAATCAACCGCGGGCTCTCCCCGATCATCGAAGCCGACATCGGGCCCCTGATGTCCGCGATGGTGAGCGCGGGTCGGGTGCGAGCGACATCCGACTGGAAGCAAGCCGTGCGGGAGACGGAGATGGCCTGGGTCTGCGTAGGCACGCCGAGTCAGGCTAATGGCAGTATCGACCTGCAGTATCTGCGGCGCGTGAGCGAACAGATAGGCCTGGCCATCCGGGAGAAGTCGGGGCGTTACGTGGCGGTCGTTCGGTGCACGACCATTCCCGGCACGACGAGAGATGTCGTGATACCGAGCATCTCGGAACACAGCCGCAAGACCGTTTCAAAGGAATTCGGAGTCTGTTATCACCCGGAATTCCTGCGCGAGGGCAGCGGCATAGCGGATTTCAACCAGCCCGGCAAGATCGTCATCGGAGCGACCGACACCGAGAGTGAAGCTGCGCTTCGAAGCATCTATCCGGCAGCAGAGGCTCCCATCATCTCCACCTCGCTCGAGGTTGCAGAGACCGTGAAGTACGGCGACAACGCGTGGCATGCGGTGAAGATCAACTTCGCCAACGAGCTGGCTACGGTGAGCAAGGCGGTAGGCGTGGACGGCCGGGTGGTCATGGAGATCTTCTGCCAGGATCACAAGCTCAACATCTCGGAAAAGTACCTTCGTCCTGGCTTCGCTTTCGGAGGTTCCTGCCTGGGAAAGGACCTGCGAGCCCTCACCCACGCTGCCCGACGGCTTGACCTGGAGCTACCCATGCTCAACTCGTTGCTGAAGAGCAATCAGGAGCATATCGATCGAGCCCTTCGCATGATCGTCCAGATCGGGCACCGCGAGGTCGGCCTCGTCGGTCTGAGCTTCAAGAAGGGCACTGACGACTTGCGCGAGAGTCCGCTCGTGGAGTTGGCTGAGCGGCTGATCGGAAAGGGCTTTGATGTCCGGATCTTCGATGGCCTGGTGAGCCTCGCGAAGGTAGCCGGAGCAAACCGGGAGTATGTCGAGAACCACCTTCCGCACCTTTCTGATATCATGGTGGACAGCATGGACGACCTGCTGCGTCACGCCCGGACGATTGTCGTCGGTCACGATGACGAGCGGTGCCGCGAGGCACTCAGATCTGAGCCTCTCGTGGGCCGGGAGGTTGTGGACCTCGTCGGCATGTTCGATGCTCGAGGCTACCCGATGGCTTATCAGGGTATCGGCTGGTAGTTCCTCAGGAACGACACTGGAACCCGGCCATCAGCACCTCGTCCTCCTTGCGCAAGATCACCAAGTTCTGCTGGAATCCGGATCACCTCGTCGCGTCGCGTGTTCTACCTTCAGGGCCTCACGCCCCGTATCATGGGATCGC
Source organism: Candidatus Benthicola azotiphorus (assembly GCA_947581745.1). Taxonomy (GTDB): domain Bacteria; phylum Gemmatimonadota; class Gemmatimonadetes; order Palauibacterales; family Palauibacteraceae; genus Benthicola; species Benthicola azotiphorus. The sequence continues at coordinate 11,631 of CANPVW010000003.1, read as the reverse complement.
TGCCTGCATCGGAGGTGACTTGAGTGGTGGCACGGGATAAGATGAGGACGGGCTCGCACTGGCCCAGCGCACCGGGCTGTCGCGTGGCGGGATCAATGCGGCCCGGGCGACGCCATGGAGCACTATTTTCCTCTGTGGGAACGAAGTTCCGGTTGAATCGGACCGATGAAGGGCCAGCCAGTTGCGTCAAGTTGTTTGAAATAAACCACTTGGTACGGAATATGTCGACGGTGTGCAGTATGCAGCGGAAGTCGCCGGGAACAGTCAGGCATTTCTCGGCAGCGGGAGTCGGAAGATGTACACGACGGCCGGTTCGGAACTGCGGCAGAATCTGAGCATGGTAGCGGCGTGTGTTGCGATCGGCGTGCTGGTCGCCTGTACAGGGGTGCCAACCATAGCCGGTCCCGGTGAACCGACTCAAGATCCGACTCTGGAACCGCTGGTCCTCTCCATAGTGCCGAGTGATGTATCGCTCGAGCCGGGCACTTCGATCGCTTTTCGGGCCGAATTTCGCAACGGACTTGGCTCGATCGTCCAGGATACGGTGGAATGGCAGGCCTCGGGTGGGACGATCAGCGACGACGGAGTGTTCTTCGCCGCGAATGCCAGGGGCCACTACAGGATCATTGCCAACCGCAAGAACGGAAAACTGAAGGGAAAGGCCCTCGCCGATACGGCTACCGTAGAGGTCATGGACGATTCGGCAGCTGGCGCGCTGACAATCGATGTTGAGCCTTCGAACGTCGTGATTGCTCCGAGCGACTCCGTGCAGTTTTACGCATCGGTGTGGGACGACAGGGGGCGGCACGTTCCCGCGTTGATCGAGTGGCAAGGCGAAGGTGGGGTAATCAGTGCCGAAGGAACCTACGTGGCGGGCCTGGAAACCGGCTCCTACAGGGTCATCGCATCGGCGAATCAGGGAGTCTCAGACACAGCGATTGTCGAAGTATCCGCGGAGCCGCCGCCGGAGGCCACATCCATCGTCGTGACACCGGCAAACGCGACTGTGCTTCTGGGTGAGACGGTGCAGTTCTCAGCCGTTCTGGTCGACGGCGCGGGTGACGTAATCGGTGGTACCGTCGAGTGGGCTGCCTCTGGCGGAAGCGTGAGCCAGGCCGGTCTGTACGCTGCCGGGACATCCCCGGGCCAGTTCCAGGTCGTGGCCAGTCGTGACGGTCTGGCCGACACTGCCTCTGTCAGCATCGAGGAGGCTCCGGTGGCCTCGGTCGATCTCACGCCTGGCTCGATGAGTCTCGGCATCGATCAGACCGGCCAGTTCTCGGCGATCCCGAGGGACGCGGGTGGCAACGCGCTGGACCGGGCCGTCCAGTGGGACAGCTCGGATCGGAGTGTCGCCGATGTCGATGCCACGGGCTGGGTGATCGGTCTCAGAGACGGTTTCGCAACCGTGACTGCTGCCAGCGGTGGTGTGGTCGTGTCGGCCTCTGTTACGGTAACCGCGGAGGCCGATACGTCCTCGATCCGCGTGGATGCCGGTTCCGACACCGTCGTATCCGTCGGACAGGAGCTCAGGCTGGACGCCACGGTCGAGAGTTCTCCGGATGTGGACTCGCGCTTCCTCTTCTGGTCCAAGATCGAGGGACCGGGCAGCGTCAGCTTTGCCGAGAGGATGTTCGAGGCGTCGTTCGAGACGGGAGATGTCTCAGAATGGACGGGCGACGGCGGAGCCGATCACTCGGGGGGCGGCTACGTCACATCCCAGAGGGGACACTCCGGGAGGTTCACTTGGAGGGCGTACAACGACCCGGCGCTGACCCCGCCGATGAATTACTCGGCCAAACTCCTTCGCTGGAGGTTTGATCAGTCTTCCGCCTACTACTCAGCGTGGTACTATTGGCCGACCGACTACGTCGTGGCGGACTTGGCCGACCACTATGTGAACATCTTCCAGTTCAAGGAAGAGGCTTCGCCCTACGATCCGACCTGGGTGGTCGCCGTCAAGCAGTCCACCTTCGAGGGCGGGGACGATGCGATCGTCATTCACGACTGGCACAACGCCCAGATCACGCGTCCGGGAGTACAGGTACCCAAGGGACGCTGGTTCCAGCTCGTCGCCTACCTGAAGACGGGCTTCCAGGACGGTGAGATCACGCTGTGGCTCGACGGGGTACCGATCTACCAGCGGGCCAACCTCAATACTCTGGGTCTCTCGGGTGCACCCAACCTCATGTGGGGCGTCGGCAACTACGGGTCGGCAGGGGTGGGTCGATACGTGGACGTGGACGACACCTCCGTGACTCCGATGGCGGCGGCCACCCTTCGCCCGCGAGTTCGATTCTCCGAACCAGGCACCTATGTCCTGCGGTTGACGGCCAGCGACGGTGTCATAGCAGCCAGTGACTATATCACAGTCACGGTCCAGTAGGGGCCTGACTCTGCGATAAAGGCCGAGCGTCCCCAATCCAGCGCTTGCCCTACCCGCTCGTCAACGGTGGCCTGCGAGCGCTACCTTACCGCCTCGGATTCCGGTTTCCGTCCACGACCGCGTGGGGATCCAAACCTGGGCGAAGATGGTGACACTCGACTCACCGGGGGGCTGGAGCGGCAACCGCATTAACTCCTTCCAGGAAGGGCGGGGGACCGCTACGTCTGAGAAAGAGCAGTCCACTGCAGTCTCGGCGCCATGGTGGCCAACTCACCAGGGGGCGAGTGTGGATCTCTGGTTGATAACACTGACTGCCGGCCTGCTCTGCCTCGTATCCATACACGCGGGCCATGACTGGGGAGGTGACTTCGCCCTGTACATTGAGCAGGCGAGGTCGATCCTGGATGGGACTCTCGAGCAACTGTTCGTCGCGAACAAGTACTCAATGGACAACTCGTCAAAGCTCATGGGCCCCTACCTGTACCCGAGCGGCCTCCCTCTCCTCCTGGCGCCCGTCTACCATTACCTCGGTCTCAACTTCATCGTGCTGAAGGTGTTCTGTTCCCTCTTCTTCGTCCTGTCCGTACCCGTCATCTTCTACCTGTTCAGGGATGGCTTCCAGGACGTGTTCTACGCCTTCTTCATCACGATCATGATCGGGTTTCATTCCCGATTCATCTACTATACGGATCGAATATTCGCCGACCTACCGTTCCTGTTCTTCAGTCTCTCCAGCCTGCTGCTGATGCAGCGACGAAGGACCGGTTACCTCGGTCAGTGCCTGCTCGGAGTCTTGATATTCTACTCGTACTTCACTCGAGACATTGGAATCTCCCTGCTCCCTACGCTCCTGACATATCAGCTCTTCCAGCAACAGCCACGACCGGGCAAGATCAGCTTGATCATCCCCTACTTCGTGTTTGCTGTACTATTCGCCGCCTCGAGCCAGGTGTTTCCCCAGGGCGGGGGAAACCACTACGAGGAACTGTTCAGCGCCTCCTTGCAGTCGTTCGCCTCCAATGCCGTCTACTACATGGGCTTGATCGGGGAGCTTCTCACGCTCAAGAACATCACCGGCATATCGATGGTTGCGGCGATGGTGCCGATTCTGGCGGGCATGATGCACAATTGGAAAAAGCACCTCTACATGCTGGTCTACGTCGCAGCCAACCTGCTGATTCTCCTGATCTGGCCAGCAAGGCAAGGCATCCGTTTCATATTTCCAGTCGCACCATTCTTGGTGTTCTTCTGGCTGAAGGGTGTCAGGTATATCCTGGTTCGCTGCGGGCAGGGACGCAGAGCAAAGCCGCTGCTGGCCGGCTACCTGATCATGTTCACGGTCGTCAGCGTCGGTCACATCGTGTACCGCTCCGTCAGTGAGGACACGAACGAGTCTTACACTCCAGAAATGCTGGGAATCTACGGGTACATATCGGAGAACGTGGGCGCGAATGAGATCATGGGATTCAAGAAGCCGCGGGTGCTGCGTCTGTTCACCGCCAGGAACGCGATCTACGATGACGAGGGTCATTTCGGGGAGTCTGTTGCGACCTACCTGCTGATCGAAAAATCCGAAGCGAGTCCACAGCTGGTGAGCGAGTATTCCCTGGTGCACGAATTCGCCAACTACTTGATACTGGCCAAGGTACCGCCATCCAGCCAATCAAGCGCTTCGAAGGGCGTCGCCAATTGAATGACGCCTCGTCTCAGCAGCAGGGCAGCCAGTCCTCGGTTCCCCGAGACCGGTTGCGTCTGCTGCTGACAGTGGCCGCCACCACGAGTATGGCGCTAGCTCTGCGGCTGCTCCTTCTCGGCGCCCAGAGCCTGTGGGTGGACGAGGCAGTGACCTTCGTGAGCTCGTCGGGGTCCCTCCACGATGTAATCGCGCGGACGGCGGCAAACTCGAACATCCCTCCCCTCTACTATCTGGTCGTTCATGGTTTCCTGCACATTGGCCGCAGCGAGTTCATACTGCGACTTCCTTCGGTCATGTTCGCCGTCGCATCGATTCCTCTGCTTCATGATGTCACCCGACGCTGGATCGGGAAGACCGAGGCCGCTTATGCGGCCGCATTCCTGGCCCTGTCGCCGTTTCATGTCTGGTACAGCCAGGATGCCAGACCGTATTCCATGTTGCTGTTTCTAGCCCTCGCATCGCTGTACCTCCTCGAGAAGCTCAGGAGCGAACCCACTCGGTTTCGAGTCATCCTGTTTGCCGTAACGACGGCCTCGGTCTTCCTGTGCCAGACTGTCGGGCTGGCGTTCATCGGCTTTCTCTTCACGTATGCTCTCCTTTCCGATCCCGTCCACCGCACGGTATGGATGAAGCGCTTCGCGATCGTGGCGCTGTTTGCGGTGCCCGGCGTCGTGAGCTTGATTGGCCTGCCACCGAGAGCTTCAGCCCCCGAGAGGGTCTTCAGTCTCCAGGATCTTGCCTACACGGCCTACGCCTTCAGTGCTGGCTATTCTCTCGGCCCGTCGACCACCGAATTGCACCAACCGGATGCCGCGGAATTCGTGCGAAGGGCCCTGCCGTGGATCGTTCCCGTGGCGTTGCTGTTCGGTGGTCTGGTGGTCTGCGGAATCGCCCGGCTCGCCAGAGAGCATCGGGCCGCACTCCTTGCCCTGTCTCTTTGGGCTGTGTCGGCTCTCGGTTTTGCCGCCATCGGCGCACTGGCTACAGAACACCCCTACAATGTCCGCTACGCTATCTTGGCCTTTCCACCATTCATCGTGGTTCTCTCAGCGGGAGTCACGAGCTTCAGAGTGAGCGTGAGGAGGATTGCAGCGGCCGTAGTCGCTGTCGTCTTCGTGACGGCGCTGTCCAACTACTACCGGAACGAGAGGTACTTCAAGGAGGATCACAGAGACGCCGTCGAGCACATTCGCATGCACGCGGAGCCCGGAGACATGGTGCTCGTGACCGTCCCCTACGTATCGAGCGTCTTCTCGTACTACGACGTCGGCCTTCCCACCCTGGTGTATCCGCTCCACCCAACACCGGGTGTCGACTCGGACTCGCTCGACGAGCTGTTGGAGCGTCTCGCAGTGAGCGGGGATCGAATGTGGATCTACGAGAGCCGGACTTTCGGGCGAGCGCCCGGGGCCGATCTGATCCCGGCTCTCTCGGCGCGCTTCCGGGTTGATATGAGCTATGAGGGGCCGGGAGTGAAGGTTGCGCTGGTCTTTCCGGAGGAGCACCCGCCAACCACGTTGGAGTAGACCCCCTGTCCGCCGTGGACTTACCGCTTCATGCAGACCGCTTTACCTTTCAGCAACCACCGTCAGATTCTTGGCGGGCACGGGAAGGGAGCGACATGGTGATCCACAGCCGGACCTCCAAGAAGGCGAATGTGGCGCTCCTCGCCGGCTCGCTTCTAATCGCGCTTCTGGCATCGGAGGTCCTGCTGCGTCTGTTGGGTATGACTTCTCCCGTCCTCTATCAATCGAACAGCGAGTGGGGCTACGAGCCCAGACCGAATCAGGAGGCCAGCAGGCTCGGTGTGACTGTCTTCATCAACGACTTGGGACTCAGGGAAACCGATCCCTCCCGGCAGCTCGAGGGAAAGCCTCAGATCCTCGTACTTGGAAATTCGGTCACGTACGGTGGCAGCAGGACGGAGCACGCCGACCTCTTCACGACTCGGCTGGAATCGATGCTGAGGGACGCTCTGCCCTCGGTCGAGGTGCTGAACGGCGGCGTCAATGGCTACTCGGTCACACAGATGGCTCGACGCGGTCGCGACTTGAGCAATGCCGTGCGGGCCGACGTCCTGATGTTCTACACGATTCCGAACGACTGGGAACGTCCCCCCCTCCAGCTGATCGCACCGGGCAACTACGCTTATCCAATGCAGAGACCCCGCTCGGCTCTTTGGGACCTCCTGCGGCTGTCGGTCAACCACCTCAATGGGCGGTATGACGTACGGGGGATATTGCCAGGAGCTATCAATCGGCTCTGGACGATACCCGAGAACATCGTTCCCCCGTACGACACGCTCAACGTGGTATCGACCAACATAGACGCCCTGTTGACTATGCTGGCGGATCTTCCGCTCGCGTCGGATTCGGGCCGCGTCGCTGCAATCGTATTCGTGGCACCAAGCAGATCCCAGGTGTGTGACGGGATTGCCGGCAACAACTCTGACGTGGTCGGTCGCCTGATGAATCGAGGCGTCGAGGTAGTGGACCTGGAGGGAGACTTCGTGGCCCGGCTGGAAGGCGACTGCAGCCAGATCGGCAGCTACTTCTGGGACGACGTCCATTACCGGAGTCGCGGCCACGAGCTTGTAAGCAGGATCCTGTTCGACCGCATTGCCTGCAGCGACCTGCTCACGCCCTGGGCTCTCGGCAAACTGACCTGTCCGGAGCTCGCGGACGGCGCGCCTGCTTCGCGTTGAGCCCTGCACCTCAGCCGGAACCAAACGCCTACGGTGACACTGCGGTGCGCTCTTCTACCAGCTTTTCGATTGTCGGGAGAATCGCCTCGTAGGTGGCTTCAGCGATAATTCGGTACCCAAGTGCGTTGGTATGAGGGTCATCGTCGAAGAACACCGCGTCGATGCTGTCGCGCTCTGCCAGTGCCGGGTACGTGTCGACGTACGGAACACCTGTGGTTTCAAGGTGCTCTCGGACCATGTTGTTCTGCCTGAGGATATAGCCTTGCGCTCCGAGTCGATCCAAGAGCGCTGTGCCAGGGTTGACGGACGGGCGTACCTGGTGGCGTGCCGGGATGATCAGGATCGCAAGCGGGAGGTTCGCCCGATGCACGTCGGCGTCCAGATCGTCCAAGAGGCCGTTCGTGTACTCTATGTTCTTCTTGCTTCGATTGGCCGCGAAGTACCTGGGCGCAAAAGTGGACCGCAGGATCAGTCTGAACAGGTGACTATGTCGTCCCAGGAAGCCGACCGGCGACTGCAGCCACTGTTCGAGTTGCTCGTCGAAGACAGGGTTGTCTGCCACGTCGTTTCCCGCGACGAAGGCCGCAATGACGAAATCAGGATCAAGGAGAGGTTGAAGGCGATCGAACTCCATTATCACGTGGTGTGAGTTGTATGCGGCCAACCCGCCATTGATCACCGATATCTCGACTGTTGGGAAGCGCTTACGAAGCATATTTTCCAACATCTTAGCATAGTCTTCCTCCAGTTCTACTCCAAAGCCGAACGCGAAGGAATCGCCCAGCGAGAGTATCCTGATTTCGTCGTTTCGCTTGGGACCATATTCGTGATCTCTCAGACCCAGAGAGTTGATCGCGACTTGCGTGTCGTGTACATACTCTCCGCGGTACCCCGGGCGCGCCATCCAGCCATATTGCGGATCCGGCTCGAAGAAGTCTCCGCAACAACTGGCCCACCCTCCCAACGGCGTAAGTTCCTGGGGGAACAGAGTTCGTATCAGCAGTTCCGAAATGAGGATCGCGACGATGACCGACGCCAGAAGGAGCCAGATGCCGCTCCAACTCCTTCGAGCATTGGCGCCGCCCGGTTGATCGGGGACACCCGGTCGGGGATCAGGATCCTTCATCGCGCCGAGTCGTATGCTGTCTCGATCCACTCCAGCGCGGCCGCACCCTCGCGCGAGTTGCCTGCCACGGGTCCGCTGCTCAGGAACGCCTCCCACACACCCCGGAACGCGGCCCCCTTGTCGTAACCCGACCCGAATGGCATCCATTCACGCTCGCCATGGTGCCTCAACTGTCCGCCCGTCCAGCCGATCCGAATCGTGCCCTCCGTACCCTGGATGACGAGATAGTCGAGATCTTTCGTGAAGTAGACCCAAGACAGCTCTATCCGGCCCGTACTGCCGCTCTCCGTGCGGAAATGCAGCAGGGCAGTGTCTTCGACAGGCGGCGCGAGCGAGGGTTTCGCGAAGACGGCCGCGAGATCCTCGATCGGCGCGTCCAGCACGTGGCTCAGCACATCGAAGGCATGTGGCCCGTTGTCCATCAGCACTCCGCCACCTGAAAGCGCTGCATCGGAGGGCCAGCGATCCCTCACGCCGACGGGTGCGCAGAAGCACACCGCGAAGTGGATTGGCGACCCGATCTCTCCCAACCGCAGTCGCTCGCCGGCTTCGATGAGGTCCCCCACGTGCCGGAACTTGTCCGACACGGAAAGAGCCCGATTGACGTCGGCCGCGCTCGCGATCATTGCCTGTGCGACGGCCGCCGAGACGGAGAGCGGCTTTTCGCACAGCACGTCCAACCCCGCAGCGAGCAGTACTTCGGCAATCCCGTCGTGAAGGGCCGGAGGCGTGCAGATGCACGCGGCGTCGGCGCCTCCGGCGGCGATCAGATCGGCGACCGTTGCGAACCCAGGAGCACCCAGCTCGCTTTCCGCTTTCGCCAGTGCCGCCGGATCCGTGTCCACGAGCGCCACGAGCTCCACCTGAGGCAGAGCTTCGATCGCCGTAGCGTGTGCGCGGGAGATGGCTCCGCAGCCGACGATTGCGACCTTTCGTGGACTGTTCACGTCTCCAGACCTCCCGACACGCTCGCGGCCCTCTTCGACTCGACGACCGCCCGGATCTGGTCGGCCACGTAGATCGCGTGCTCCTCCTCATGCTTCTCGGTCCACGGAATGACGAGGACACGCCGTAGCGCATCGCGGCAGCCCGGGTATTCCTCGAGTGTCTCCGGTGGAAGCGGAGCGGTGTGCGCGCTGTAGGGCCACCAGGTGTCCCGGAAGGTCCTCTTTTCGGTGAACTGGGCGCAGTGGAAGGCCGGGCGACTGATGTAGCCCGCCTTCGCCCAGATCTTCACGCGCTTGAGTCCCGCCTCGATCTCCGCCGGCGTCACTCCGATCTCGTCAACGTCGATGAGGAGGGGAACTCGCCACCACGTAGCTGCAGCCTCGGGGTGAACGCGCGCGATCTTCACCCCCGGAATGTCCTCGATCCGGTCGAGGAGCAACCCGACCGAGGCGACGCGCGCCTCGACCATGCCTGGCAGCTTCTGCAGCTGCGCGAGTCCGACCGCTCCCTGAAGTTCCGTCATCCGGTAGTTGAGGCCCATGAACTCGTGATCGGGGGCCTTCGGATCGTAGTTCCATCCCTTGTCGGCCCACACGCGGGCCCGGCGAGCCAGCTCCGGGTCCGAGGAGATGATCATGCCGCCCTCGCCCGTGGTCATGTGCTTTCCCTGCTGGAAACTGAAGGCGGCGATATCGCCGAACGTGCCGACCAGGCGTCCCTTGTAAGTGGCCAGATATGCCTGCGCCGTGTCCTCGAGCACCGGCAGGTCGTGCTCGGCCGCGAGCGCCATGATCGGATCCATGTCGCACGGGTTGCCGAACAGGTGCGTGACGATGATCGCTCGCGTCCTTTCGGTAATCCGGGGCCTGATGGTGTCAGCCGAGATGTTGAGCGTGTCCCACTCCACGTCCGCGTACACGGGCACGGCGCCCTGGAACAGGATCGGGGTGATCGCGCCCATGTCGGTGATGGGAGTCGTCACGATCTCGTCGCCGGGGGCGATATCCAGCGCGCCGAGCGCAGTGTGGACGGCGGCCGTTCCCGAGGTCACGGCGCGGGCGTGCGGCACCCCGTACAGGTCAGCGAACGCCCGCTCGAACCGGGGAACCATGTTGCCGGGCACGCAGAACAGGTTGCCGCCCTCGATGACCTCGCGGAGAAGCTGCACCTCCTCGTCCCCGAAACTACGGCCCGACGAGTCTCTGTCTGACGGAAGGAAAATGATTTCGTTCGTATCCATGGTCTTGACTCGTTGTGTTGGGTTCAGGTGCTGAGGCGCCCCGCCGGAGGGCGATCGAGGGAATCGACGATCTCGCGCAGCGGAACCACCTGGCGAGCCCGGCCGAGGCGCTGAAGACAGTCCTGCGCGAGCGTCAGTTTGGTGGACAGGGAAAGCTCCATCCCGGGATGACGGGCGATGCGCTCGTCCAGATCGTCTTGCGCCGTGTCCAGGAAGTCGACTGCGTGAAACTGGTACGAAATGGGGCATCGGCGGGCGCGCGCGGCGATGCCGATGAGCCGAAATGCGGGGCCAGGCAGAACATAGCTCATCGTATGGTAATAGGGGAGTCTCAGAATCGGAGTGGTCGCGACCGGAATCTCGTAGATCGTCCTGTTACCGACCGTCAACCTGTGCGGCCCGGTCCGACCGAACACCCCGTCCCACAGGCCCGAGACCGTGCGCACCGCACCCCCGGCGCTCCGCGACGCGATCGCCCGGCGAAGCAGGGGGAGCAGGATCGACGGATAAGCCGATGCGTCGTAGCGGTAACCGGCCCGTTCCAACTCGGCGATCAGGTCGGCGCCGGCGTCCCAGCTCGGTGCCCGGAATCCATCGATTCGGGCTCCCGAGATCCGCTCCAGCAACACCTTCGAGTCGAAGATCTCGGATCGGCTGCGCTCCTCCGTCAGGTTGGCGAAAGGAAGGCCGTGAGTCATCGAATGGCTGGCCACTTCGTGCCCGCGCCGGACGATCTCACGGACAGTATCAGTGTGTTTCTCGGCTTCTTCCGCGATGAGAAAGAAGGTGCCTCGAGCCCCGACCCTGTCGAACACGTCCAGCGCCCTCGGGACAGCGGTCGAGTAGGCCGATCCGTCATCTTGGGGTCGCTCGAAACCATAGCCCTCCAGGTGACTCGCCACCGAGTCCACGTCGACGGAGAGGCCCGCGAGTCTCAAGCGACCTCCTCGATCGAGGCGGGGCTGACCTCACTGGAAGCGAGAATCCGATTCGCGACGTCCGTCGCGAGCCCGATCGACGTGTTCCATGAGGTCACGTTGGGATAGACCTGCGCCGTCGTTGCGAGGTACACTCGCCCCTGAACCAGCTCTGCCGGCGGCACTCGCTTCGCGTATCCGGGCGTCCAGATCGGCTCCACGTACGGAGCCCTGAAGACGTGTGTCGAGTGAACGTCCTGCCGGGTCAGGTCGGGAAACAGATCGAGCAGGCCTCCCACGTACGATTGCGCGAGATCATCGTCCGTGCGCGCGAACTCGGTCGTGTCGCGATGGACGTAGTTCAGGAGATATACGAGGTGGTGGCCGCCGGCATCCGCTTCCCGGATCACCCGGGTCGTTTCCACGATGCCGCGAAACGGCACCTCACAGTCAACTGCCGGGAGCCAGTAATACGGGGAGACGGGCCGCCGGAGCATCGCGAGGACGTTGATCACCCCCTGGTGGTCCAGGTCCAGAGGCAGATTCCCCAGGTAAGGACCCATAGTAGCGGGATCCGCGAGCCCGGGAACGAGCGAGAGAGACGTACAGAACAC
>CANPVW010000002.1 GCA_947581745.1 Candidatus Benthicola azotiphorus | reverse complement strand
CCGACTGGCATGAGGCTCGGTTGGCCATCGACTCCGTAACGGGAATGATCGAAGCGTCCACCGACTCAACTATAATGACGAGGGCGCAAGCGGAAGTACTCTATTGGACCCTGAAGGTGACAACGCGGCAGAATGACTCGGAAGGTGCCGCCGCGGCTGCGCGGGTTGCCGAGCAACTGGCGAGCGTCGCTTTGCAGGATGCAGAGATTGATCCATCAACCCGCGTGACGGCGGTGCTGAGTCTAGCAACATACGCTGCTTTCTACCAATCATCTGATCGCGCGCTCGCGCTAATGGACGAAATCCGAGCACTCATCCCTGAGGTTGATCCCGAGACGGCCGAAAGAGCAGGGCTGATACGAGGAACAGTCTCGATTCGGATGGCCAAGTGGGACGAGGGCGAGCACGAGTTCTTAACGGCTCTCGGGCGTGCGTCGCAGCGAAACGATGTTGTTCAGCAAGCCGGTCTATGGAACAACCTCGCCTGTTCGGCACTCGAGCAAGGCGACTGGGAACGGTTCGAGGCATGGGCACGAAAGGTGGAAGAGATACAAATCTGCGATACACTCGACACACATATGCTGCTGACTCTCAACCGCGCAAATGCCTGCTTCTATCAGGGAAAGCCCAAGGATGCTGACTCGCTGTTCAGGGAGACTTTGGCCTGGGCCCGAAGCTCAGGTTCCTTAGAGTTCGTGCCGGAGATCCTCTCCTGCATAGGCCTTATTGCTCTGCAGCTGGGTGAAGTTCAGACCGCGACGCGTACGTGGAAGGAACTGCTGGAGACAGAACCGAAGCAACGTCTCGGGCCACAAGAACTGTTTAAGTATGAGTGGTTTCGCGCCTACATGGAAGAGAAATTCCGTGATGAAGGTGCCCTTGAGCGTTTGCTCGTTGCCACTCAGGAGCAGGCGAACCTCGACCTGCTCAGCCACTACAAACTCGCCTGGCTCGGAATTCTGATCTTTGGTGATGGGTTTTCCCGACGAAACAACCAGAGTGCAAGAGAGGCGCGGCAGAACTTATTCGAAAACCGACTCGGCTGGTTCGCGGGGTTTGCCCAACGCTGGTTGCGCTCGGTGAATGCGAAGACCTCGTTTGCTAGCTAGAGACATCGATCCCGAGTGTGGGATTGACTCCGGCAAGGCGAGTGCCTGCCGAGCGAGCCGACACGTCCGGAACATCTAGGTTTTCGAGGATATCGGTCTTCACCAGTATATCAACAATAGTCGAATCAAACTGCGTACCACGGTGTTTTGTAAGTTCCTCTCGAACTACTGATACTGGTAGTGCATCTCTATACGGACGGGCAGTGGTCATTGCATCGATCGTATCGCAGACCATGATGATGCGGGCGCCGAGTGGGATATCCTCGGCTGCGAGTCCTGCAGGGTAACCGTCGCCGTCCCACCGTTCATGGTGGTGTCTCACGCACCGAAGAACCTCCGGATGTATGCTCCTGATGGACTTTATGATGTCCACTCCCCGATCTGGGTGGGCGCGGATCAGGTCTCGTTGCTCGGGCGTCAAGGGTCCCTTCTGTCGGAGAATCTCCCCGTAAACGACGTCGATCTTCCCAATGTCGTGAAGCAATGCCGCAGTTTCTACCACCTTCAACTGACGGACATTCAGCCCCAAAGCGCGCCCGATCTTCTTCGCTGCCTCTGACACGCGGATAGAGTGACCCGATGTATAAGGGTCCTGCGCCTCGATGGTCTTCACCATCAATCGCAAGAGATCACTGTTCAGTTGTTGTAGCTCGAAATTGATCCCGTAGCTGTACCTGAGACCTATGAGGGGGATCATGGCAAGAAAGACAGCCAAAACGCCGTACTGCGTGTAGAGAAAGGCAACCAAAAACGCGAGTGGGCTCATCGCTATGTCAAAGACGATGAGCCCTCCGGTAATGCGACGCCACGCTTCGAAGAATGACCTGCGTTCAGAGACCGACACAATGAATGCAACGGTACCGGTGTTGACCGCAAAATAGGCCAGTACCGCAACCAAGAACGGCGCTAGAGAACTCTGGAATCGCAGAGCATCCAGGCTCTCTACGCCACCTGACCAACGAAACAGGAGTCCTGCGATACCGACAGCGAGAACAAGCTGCGAGACATTGAACAGCTTCTTGAGAAACGACTTCTCGCGATACAGAAAGAACCCGGAAACGAGCTCCGACAGGAGTGTAACGGTTACTGCACCGGTTGGCCCAAGGAGCAGAATCGCCCCAAGTTCCGGCACGAAGTCCATCGATGTCGTCGAGCCCGCCTCGGTAAACCGAAGGTACAGCATCATTGCTAATGTGCTGAGCGCTAATAGGGTACCAAAGGCGAGGAACGACTCGGCAGTATACTGCGGAGGTGATTTGAGATAGAGAGCGACGATAAGCGCGGCGGCTGCCACGGTCGTCGCGTAGATCGTGCGCCTGACTCTTGGGTCCATATCGCCGGTTTAGAGTAGTATACCCCCGGATCCCCTATCGGTTACCACCTAACGGTTCCACCAAGAAGCATGAATAACCAATTCATAGAGCACACCTCCTTTCGCATGGAAGTCATACCCAGTTCGCTAACGGGTATGCTTCATCTCCGCTCGGAGGTATCGCTCCGCTCAGCTGCAGTGGCCGATGAGGATCGGGGGTATATCTGCTATCTACGGACCTCGCATCTAAGTCAGCGCGTCGATCTACGGTATGTGGCTAGAATCGACGACAAGCGTCGGCTATCTCGACCGTTTGAAAAAGAACTTCCGCTACTCGTGAGCGCAACTAGGAGGGGATTCTCAGCGGCAGCCGATCCATCGATTCACGGCCTGGAGGCAGGCCAGGACAGCTGCTTCCTCGACCGAGTCGCGCACGCGCACCACGCCCGCCAGCGACGCGGATTCGCGCTTTACGGTTCCGTTCACAGAAGCCAGAACGAAACTGTGTCCGAAGGCGCCCACGGACTCGATCCCCTGAAGAGCCAGGGAAAGGGAATCTCCGCCGGCCTGCTGAGCCGCCTCGAGGGCTGCGGTCGCAGCGACTTCCATTCGGGCCTTCTCGAAGTCCGGTCCCTCGGCCTCTCCGGTGAACACCGTGTCATCGTGAGAGAGGTCGACGCGGCACGTCACCTTCTGACCGGCGGCCCGTTCGATACGGACGTTGCCCAGCACGAGACGACGATCTCCGGTCCGGGCGGGTGCCGGGGCGGTATCCGCCTTCGTATGGGGTGTTTCAGGTGGTGCGGCAGCCTCGATCTCCGGCGCCCGCACGCGAGCGATGGATATCTTGCGATGGTCGATCTGAAGGCCGAATTCCGCCAGGAGGGCCGACTCGATGTTCCGGACGATCTGCTTCGGACCGAGGGGGGAGCTGGAAAGGACGTGAATCTCTTCGATGCCGCCGTGGCCGTCGGGCACGATCTTGAGGGAACCGACTCCGTCGAGGTTCAGGAGGAGTTTCTCGATCCGGCGGAGGCCCCAGGGATCCAGCCCCATCATGTCTCGAGCTTCATGTTCGCCGGATGTCATCGAACGAGCTTGCCTCCGATCGCGGGGTGAATCGTATTCCCACCCTGGGCCTTCGCGACGTACAGAGCCGCATCCGCCTCGGCCATCAAGTCCTCGGCGGACACCTGTGCCTGCGTCACCCCGGAATGATACGCCACACCCACGCTTAGCGTAACCCCCGCGTAGCCTTCATTTGTGGCTATTCTCATGTCGGCGACCCTCTCCCGGATCTGCTCGGCCACGTGCCCGGCGCCCTCTCGGTCCGGGTTGACCAGGATGACGACGAATTCGTCTCCTCCGTAGCGGCACACGATATCGGTGCTGCGCGTGGCTTCGGAGAGAATTCGGGCGACGCTGCGGAGGATCAGGTTTCCGGCCGCGTGTCCATGTATATCGTTCACCGGCTTGAACTTATCCAGGTCCACGAACAGGATGGCAATCGAGGTGCCGGTACGGCTTGCTCGCGACAGCTCCTCTTCGAGACGCTGGCTCAACACGCGGAACGTGTAGACGCCGGTCAGCGCATCGTGCATTGCGTCGCGTGATGCCTGCTCGTACTGCCGGGCCAGGTAGATCGGGCACAGCGACAGCGTGGATCTGCCCCGGGCCACGGCCTGCGCGAACTCGATGCAGGTGGCGTGTCCGCAGGATCCGGTGTTCCAGTACCGCCCATCGGGGGTCGTCCCGATCTTCTCCAGGACCTCCTCCACCTCGGCCTGGTCGGGAACCTCGAGCGCCACCCGCTTCGGCTCGAAGAAGGTCCTCAGGTCCAACTCCTCGGCCGCCTGCACGACAGGTTCGTGGGAGCGTGGAGGCTCGGAGAGCTCGGCGATCTCCTTGCGCCAGTACAGGTCATCTCCCGGGCCGAACGCGGGGTGTCCCAGGTTCCCTTCGAACGGGAGAATGTCCACGAAGCCGAGCGGTGTCTCTTCCTCCAGGAGGGCTCGCGCGAGGGCCGGAAGGATCTTCAGGTCGCGCTCCTTGCGGAACGTCCGTGAAGTCTGGCGCTGCTCCTCCAGCAACACACGCGGAAGCCCACCCGAGAGCGACAGGTGCCTCCTCCGGTCCGGCGCCAGCCGGAACAGCGTCTGGGGTTGATCGAGCGGCTTCGCGCCTCGTTCCGTCAGCAGCTTCTCCAGTTCGTCGAACGAGATGCAGATGTCGAGTTCGTCCTGCGTTCCGTTCGACCCGGGTGCTCCGAACCCTGAGTAGACGATGTCCAGGTCTTCGTTCTCGACGCACCGGATGTGTCTCGCCAGCGCTATCGCCGGGGTGACGACCGGGGCGAGGAAGGGAAGAAGCTCGGGCGCCCGCATGCGGCAGTAGTTGACCACGACGGGGCTGGTGGAGCGAAGCCAGGATCGAAATCCCCCGGCATTCCACAGGCGCAGGTACTCGGCGGCGACCAGTTCGTCTCCGATCGCTTCGAAGTAGACGGTCCTGAATCCCGCCTCGAAGCAGGCGTTGAGAATCTGCTCCGGCGTGGCCGGGAAGAAGAACACGCTGATTTCGTTGGGGAGAATGAGAAGGGCGCGATCCTCATCGATCGATTCGACGCAACGCTCGATGTCTCCCACGACGTCGATCGCATCGTGGTAGCAGGAGGGAACGCAGAGCCCGCACTCGATACACGCAGCGGGGTCTATACGGACCTGATTCCCGGACACGGCGATAGCCTCGACCGGGCAGACCCGCACGCACGCCATACACGACGTGCACTTCTCGTTGACCGAGAACCTTAGACTCACGTCCCTCCTGGACCGTTCGTGACTCCGCGGAAGTCACTCTGAATCGCCGGTACCCTCAGCAGCGCGGCGCGTTGCTGTTCTACAAGAAGCATACCTCGGAAACGTCCCCGGATCGTGGCATATGGCAATACCTGCCACCTGCGCGTCATCGCCGTAACATCTTGACAAACTTATTGTTACACAACTTTACGGTAATGTGCGTCACTCACGGGGCCACACTCGCCGCCTACGCGACATACGTCGCCTGTGGCGCTGAGGCAACGAGGATGCCGGGCGGCCACCGCACTGGTTGGCAGAACTTGTGGCACACAAGTAGCTTATCGAGCGGCGGCCGGGGAGGCGTCCGGGCTCGTTCCGGACGGAAAGGATCGAGCCGGCGGCCCCGTCGCCGATCCTCCCGGCGGCCACCTGGATGACACCTGCAACCGCGAAGGCGATTCATGGCTACCAAGGAGCGCAGCCTCCTCAACAAGCTCCTGTTTCGAATTGATGGAGCGGCGGACAGCAAGAAGGTCAAGTTCACCAGCGCCGGCGGTCAGGAATGGCAGGCCGAGATCTGCCTGCATTCCGGTACGACCCCGCAGTCTCCCCGTCTGATGGTGATGTTCCGAAACCAGAGCCGGCCACTCGATCGGCAGCGGTACACGCTCGTGCCGACCGGTTATTCCAAGGTCCCGTCCGAGGCCGCGAAACAGCTCACCGAGGAGGACCTGCAGAAGCTGCTCTCGTCCTCCGTGGAAGTGTGAGGGACGTCATGGCGCGTACGATCACCGATGACAACTTCCTCGAGTGGGAAGTCTATGTTTCGGGCGGTCAGCCCGATTCCAAGGAAGCCGCGCGGATCTTCTTCTACTGCCTGGATGCCCCGATGAATCCCGCGCGCTTCGTCCGCCACGAGAGCGGTAACGTGGCGACAGCCGAGGCGGATCTGCTGAAGATGTCGGATGAGCGGCTCAGGGAGTTGCTCTCGGATGCGATCATCAACGAGTAGGTCGGCCGGATGACGCGGGACGGTCGGGAAGGCTCGATCGAAGTAGTCACGGGCGTGATGTTCTCTGGAAAGTCCGAGGAACTTCTGCGGCGGGTACGGCGAGCCATGATCGCCCGTCGGAAGGTGCAGGTCTTCAAGTCCCAGCTGGATGATCGGTACGGCGGCATCCAGACGATCAGCTCCCATGACGGTCGCGCGATCGAAGCCAGACCGGTCACGACGTCGCGCGACGTGGCGGAGTTCGTCGAACCCGATACCGAGGTCGTCGCCGTGGACGAGGTCCAGTTCATGGATTCCGGAATCGTGGAGGTGGCGAACGAGCTGGCCGACAGAGGAATCCGCGTCATCGTCTCAGGTACGGACATGGACTTCAGGGGGCTGCCCTTCGGCCCGATGGGGGCCCTGCTGGCCGTGGCAGAGAAGATCGACAAGCTGCACGCGATCTGTGTCGTATGCGGCGAACTCGCGACTCGGAATCAACGTCTCATCGACGGCCGCCCGGCGCCCGCGGAAGGCCCGACGATCCAGGTCGGCGGGCTGGAGAGCTACGAAGCGCGGTGCAGGGCCCATCACCTCGTTCCATCCAGCCTCGACGACCAGATGCCCCTCATCACGGAAGACGAGGGACAGGCCTCCTAGAGAGGGAACGCGTGCAGCGCCGTTGCCTTGACCTGCACCCAGATCCGCGATCCGACCTCCACCGACAGCTCATCACTCGCGGCGCGCGTGATCACGGCGACCCAGCTTCCGGCCCCCCGCAGCCGCACGCGTAGCAGGGCCCCGGCGGGCCTCACTTCGACCACTTCCGCCTGGAACCTGTTTCTCGGGCTCGCTTCGATCTCGACGCGTGACAGAAACAGGTCTTCGGGGCGGTAGGCCACCCGGACCTCAGTCCCGGGATCCGCCGTCCCCACGACCGTCAACTCCGTCCCGGCCGCCTGAACGATCAGCAGTCCATCCCGGACTTCCCTCACGCGGGCGCGAAACGAGAGCTCGGCTCCCGTGACGGCCGCGATGAAGGGATCGGCCGGGTTTTCGAACAGATCCTCGGGACGGCCGGACTGCACGACCCGTCCATCGCGGAGTACCACCACCCGGTCGGCCAAGCTGAACGCAGCGGCCCGATCGTGCGTAGCGAGAACCGTGGCGTGGCCGCGATCCCTCGCCACTCTCTCCAGATCCTCGATCAGGGCTGTACGGGCCATCACGTCGAGGTTGGCGGCGGGCTCATCGAGAAACAGGATCGCCGGCTCCAGGGCCATGGCGCGCGCGATCGCGACCCGCTGCGCTTCACCTCCGGACAGGGAGCGGGCCTCGCGTTGCAGGAGGTGATCCACTCCGAGCTGCGTTGCCGTCTCCCTCGCGATCCGTCGGGTCGGTGCGTCAGCCTGGCGTCTCAGACGCAGACCGAGCTCGATGTTGTCTCCGACGGTGCCCGCCCACAGATGCGGACGCTGAAACACGAACCCGGATTGGCGCCGCAGCTGCCGCTCGGCCGCCGACCCCTCGGCGCCCAGGAAACGCACGGAGCCTCGCTCCGGCCTCTGCAGCATGGCCAGCACGCGGAGCAGGGTGGACTTGCCGCAACCCGACGGCCCCACCAGCACGACCAGCTCGCCATCGGCGATGTCGAGGCGTGTGCCGCGGGTGTAGGGCTTGACGGCCAGGAAGGCGTTGGGCTCTTCGTCCGGGGTGAGGGTCGCCTCGACGATCCAGTATTCCTGCGCCTCGAATGCTTC
>CANPVW010000001.1 GCA_947581745.1 Candidatus Benthicola azotiphorus | reverse complement strand
CTTCGCACGCCGCCTGGCGGATGAATACGCCTCCGAGCCATTTCCCGAGACGCGCCAGCTGGTCGCCCGTGTCCGAGGGCGCAGCTCGCCTACGCCTCGCGACCCGCCACGGCCTCACTGAAGCCCCGGACGCGGAGGGCCTGTCCGAACGCTCCGATGACGAGCGAGATCCCAAGAAGAACGGCCGGAACGGGGCCGGCATCGCCAGAGTCATCGAGCATCAGCACGGCCGCCACCACGACCATGACGAACACCAGGGCGACGGCCACCTTGTAGCGTCGACCGGGCGCGAGCCGGGTCAGGGCTGCCGAGAAGAAGAAGCCGGCGGCGAGGGCCGCGTAGGAGCCCAGGAGCAACCGGAAGAACCCGGCCGAGTCTCCCGCAGCCTGTCCGATCAGCCATCCGGCGGTCCAATGGACCAGCCACCCACCGCCGACGGTGAGCACTGCGACAAGCAACCAGCGAATCCGTCTGGCGCCTCTTGCCTTCAATTGCCTCTCCCGGGTGGTCGCCGCCGGCTCGCTGGCCGGCCTGCCGATTGCTTCGAAGGCGTGGCCTACGATCATCCGTTCCTGTCATCCAGTCAAGCCGGGGTCCCCGGCGGTCCGGCTGGCGTCAGCCGTTCCGTGAAGCGTGCCTCTTCTTGCGCCGCCGGCGTCACGTCGCGACCTTTCCTGAAGCGTCTAACGTGTCACCTGACCGTATCTTCGGGAGACCCCTTCCTTTGAATCGACGCCGGTTCGCGTGTCGCCCCTCCATGACCGCAGCGGTGGCCATGGCTGCGCTGGTGTCCGCGTGCGCCTCTGCGCCTCCGCAACGGCAACCGAACCTGGATGCGACGCTCTGGATCCAGACTGCAGCGGAGTATGACGCGGCCGCAAGGTCGGTCTACATAGCGGCCGCCAACGACCTCGCGGGACTCCTGGCGGACTCGGCGGAGAGCGCCGTGCTTGAACAGGAGGGGAACTATTCGGCTCTGCCGCCGGCCGTGATTCTCGACGTGGACGAGACGGTGCTGGACAACTCACCATATCAGGCCCGCCTCCTCATTGGAGGTGAGTCCTACGACAGCCAGAGCTGGGCCGCATGGGTCAATGAAGCTGCTGCTGCCGCGGTGCCGGGCGCCGTCGAATTCACCCAGGCGGCGGTCCGACTTGGAATCACGGTGTTCTACGTCACGAATCGCAGAGCCTCGCAGGAGGAGGCGACCCGGCGGAACCTGATCGAGGCGGGGCTGCCGCTCCCCGGAGATCCGGACGTGGTGCTCACGCTTGACGAGCGCCCTGATTGGCTGTCCAGCAAGAGCAGTCGACGACAGTTCGTGGCCAGCACGCACAGGGTCCTGATGCTCGTCGGGGACGACCTGAACGACTTCGTGGACGTGGACGGACTGTCGGTCGAGCAGCGGGATGGCGTGGAAGAACGGTTCGTCTCCTACTGGGGTGAACGCTGGCGCATGCTTCCCAATCCGACGTACGGATCATGGGAAAGGGCGCTGTTCGACTCCGACCTCGGGCTTACTCCGTCCGAGCGGACGAACCGGAAGGCGGAGCACCTAGAACCGGGAGGTGAGTGGTGAATAGGATACTGGCGGGGATCGTCGTGGCCCTGCTCTGTGGAATCGGGGGGTGCCAGGACTCCAGGGATGAGGCCCCTCCGGTCGACCGAGAGGAGGCTTTGCGCGCGGCACGGGCTGACTCCGTCGCTCGGGCGACGGAGATGTACGACGCGGCGGTGTTCGACACGATCACGTGGGAAACCGAGAACGCCCGGTGGGAGCGCGGAGGGGTCGTGTGGTCGTTCACGTGCCAGCGGTGTCATGGATCGGACGGGAAGGGGCATGGGCCCGACGCCACGAACTTCGATATGGCCGTCCCGGACATCACGGCGGCGGACTGGCCGTACGCTGGCGACATCCCGGCGATTCGCGAGAGGATTTTCGTAGGCCACGACTCGGAGATGCCGAGCATGGGACTGATCGGGCTGACGTACCGTGACGTGGACGCGTCGGCCCACTACATCGACGACCTGCTTCGGACCGGGCCATAGCCCCGGCGGGTTTCTTCTGCAGGGGGGCGGGCTTTGGCGGCCGCCCCCCTTTTTGTATGATGGTAGGGCGTGGTCGCCGCGAAGGGTGCTCGGTGCCAATGGCCAGGGGAGGAGAGTATGAGGATCCGGGACGTTCTTGATCGGAAGGGACGTGAAGTGGTGACGGTCAGCCCGGGTGGTACCGTGCACGAGGCTATGCGAGTCCTGGTGGAGCACAACATCGGTGCCGTGATCGTGATGGAGGAAGAGTCAATCGTGGGGATTCTCACGGAGCGCGACGTCCTCAGACTCGGAGCGACGGACCCGGCGTCTCTGGGCACCCGCAGCGTGTCCGATGCGATGACGACCGAGCTGGTCGTCGGAGTCGCAGAGGACCTGGTGGATTACGCGGCGGGGATCATGACGGCGAACCGCATCCGGCACCTGCCGATCGTGGACGGCGGCCGGCTTGTAGGGGTCGTGTCGATCGGGGACGTGGTCAACGCATTGAAGCAGGAGAAGGAAGTCGAGAACCGCTACCTGAGGGACTACATTCAGGGTGCGGTCCGCTGATCGGCGAGCGGAACCGACGGAATCAGCTGAGCTCCGTAAAACGGTATACGATGTAGCTCTTGCCTGGCGGAACATCCACATCGACGTAACCCGATTCGACGAGCTTCTTCAGTTCCGCCTCCACTTCGTCGAACGTGGCACCGGTCGCTGCGACCCCATCGGTGACCGAGATCGCCCCTCCGTGCGTCACCGCCGCATCCAACAGCTGGTGCCGCAGCGGCTTGGCCACGCTCATCGGCGCCGGCGTCATCCGACTCATCAGTTGACCCACCACCCGCGGATGGGGCAGATACCCTTCTCGGATGTTGGCATCCTGGACGAGCGACTTCATGCGAAAGAGATCGATGAACTGTCCGATGCCGAACAGTCCGAAGGTGAGGAGATACAGGATCCCGGTGCCGTACTTGCCCAGGTAGATCCTGTGGATGCCGGCGAGGCCTACGAACACGAGGCACCATAGCGCGTAGCCGAGCCCGTCCCGGTACGCTCCCTCCCCGGACTGGGAGACCAGATCGTTCACTGCCGTCCCTCGTTGCGGTGTGTGGCCACTGCCTGTCGCCAATCTACTACGCGCCGTGAACCCGGGCAGTTTCGAATCGCAAGCTAACGTGGCGGCTCACCACCGGCTATTCACAAGCGTCTGGCCGGTCAGGCCGATGTTCGAAAGAGGAGAATGTCCCCGTCGCGGACCTCGTATTCCTTTCCCTCCGAGCGAATGAGACCCCTCTCGCGCGCGACTTTCATCGAGCCTGCGATTCGGAACTCGTCGAACGCGATCGTTTCAGCCCGGATGAAGCCCCGTTCGAAGTCGGAGTGCACCCGTCCCGCCGCATGAGGGGCGAGCGCTCCGGACCTCAGGGTCCAGGCTCTCACCTCGTTGTCTCCGACCG
Organism: Candidatus Benthicola azotiphorus; assembly: GCA_947581745.1. Taxonomy (GTDB): domain Bacteria; phylum Gemmatimonadota; class Gemmatimonadetes; order Palauibacterales; family Palauibacteraceae; genus Benthicola; species Benthicola azotiphorus. The sequence goes on along the minus strand of CANPVW010000001.1, from coordinate 3,378 downwards.
TGAAAAAGGTGCGCAGCCCCAGCAGCCTGAAACCAGCCCGGATGAGCCGCGCCAGACCGCTCTCCGTCATTCCGTGTTCGGCGAGGAACTCGAGTCTTTCCTGGGGCTCCAGGGCCAGCAGGTCCGCCTCCAGCCGGGCGCAGACCTCCACGACTTCGGCCTCCGGGTCGTAGCGCTCGACGGTTCGCCTGAGCTTCTCCGTATGCGGCGATCCTATCTCCAGTTCGTGCTCGTCCACATTGGCAACGTATAGGACGGGCTTGCGGGTCAGAAGACCAAGCGAGCGTATCAGCCTGGCCTCCTGCGCGTCGAGCGGCACACGGCGTGCGGGCACGCCCTGATCGAGCCCATCCCGAATCCTCCGCAGGGCGGCCGCAAACACCGCGGCGTCCTTGTCGCCACTTCGCTCGCGTCGCTCCGACTTGTCCAGAGCCCTCAAGACTATTTCTAGATCCGACAACTCCAGCTCCAGCTCGACGACCTCGCGGTCCGCGCTGGGGTTGTCGAGGTCACCGGTGGACACGACGGACGGGTCTTCGAAGCAGCGAACGACGTGGGCGATGGCGTCCACCTCACGGATGTTCTGGAGGAACTTGTTTCCGAGGCCCTCTCCCTGAGATGCGCCAGCTACGAGACCGGCTATGTCCACGAACTCGACCACATTCGGAACGACTCTCGGCGGTCGGACCAGATCCGCGAGAATGTGAAGACGGCGATCGGGGACTTCCACCACGCCGACGTTCGGGTCGATGGTGCAGAAGGGGTAGTTCTCGGCCGGGACCGAGACCGAAGTGAGCGCCTGAAACAGGGTGGACTTGCCGACATTGGGCAATCCCACGATGCCTATGGATAGCTTGGACATTTAAGAGCGTCGGGCCTGAATATCGAGTGGACGCCGCCACCGCGCGGCCTTCCAACGTGGACGCCTGCCTGCGCGCAACGACCGGAAGATAGCATGACCTCGTGGATGGGGAAGTGCTTGCCGCCGCCTCCGACTCGACTACATTGTCGGACGCTGCATCGCGGTGGGCGTAGCTCAGACGGTTAGAGCGCCAGGTTGTGGCCCTGGAGGTCGCGGGTTCGAATCCCGTCGCTCACCCTTGCTCGGCCTGCTCAGCCTGCACCCCGACTGGACGTCCCGGGTGGCTCGCACGCTGCGCGTGCTCAATGTCTCACGGAGCTCTGGATGGACCTTGCCGGAGTACTGATCTTCCGCTAGTATCGCGTCCCTTCGACACCCCGAACAGGCTCCGAAGAGCCCGCTCGAGGAGGGGTTGACACCCCGACAGTCGCAGGGTATAATGCGTCTTCCGCGCGCGACGTGGCGCAGCATCCACGTCCGGGCGGTTGCTTTTTGAAAAGATGGTGTGAGTGGCGTGTGGGCCTCGAGACGCGAGTTTCACTTCTCGCGTTTCAACGAGGAATCAAAGTGAATTTCCGAACGCAGCAATCGGCCGAAAGGTCGAGACCAGCGTTTCAGAGTCAAACGGTGCTCGGGTCGGCCTGGCCGGCAAGAGTATCCAAACTCTTTGCAGACTATGGAGAGTTTGATCCTGGCTCAGGACGAACGCTGGCGGCGTGCCTAACACATGCAAGTCGAGCGAGAAAGTCTCCTTCGGGAGACGAGTAAAGCGGCGAACGGGTGAGTAACACGTGAGTGATCTACCCGACGGCGGGGGATAACCCAGGGAAACCTGAGCTAATACCGCATACAGCACTGGCTTGGAAGCCGGATGTGAAAGCTGGCCTCTCGAAGAAGCTGGCACCGTCGGATGAGCTCGCGGCCTATCAGCTTGTTGGTGGGGTAACGGCCTACCAAGGCGATGACGGGTAGCTGGCGTGAGAGCGTGGCCAGCCACACTGGGACTGAGACACGGCCCAGACTCCTACGGGAGGCAGCAGTGGGGAATATTGCGCAATGGGCGAAAGCCTGACGCAGCGACGCCGCGTGGGGGAGGAAGGCCTCAGGGTTGTAAACCCCTGTCAGGTGGGACGAACCACGGATCGGTCAATACCCGGTCCGCCTGACGGTACCACCAGAGGAAGCTCCGGCTAACTCCGTGCCAGCAGCCGCGGTAATACGGAGGGAGCGAGCGTTGTTCGGAATCACTGGGCGTAAAGGGCGCGTAGGCGGTCAGGTAAGTCGGATGTGAAATTCCGGGGCTCAACCCCGCGAACTGCATTCGATACTGCTTGACTGGAGAGAGGTAGGGGCGAGTGGAATTCCCGGTGTAGCGGTGGAATGCGTAGATATCGGGAAGAACACCGGTGGCGAAGGCGGCTCGCTGGGCCTTTTCTGACGCTGAAGCGCGAAAGCGTGGGGAGCAAACAGGATTAGATACCCTGGTAGTCCACGCCGTAAACGATGGGTACTAGGTGTTGGGAGGATTGACCCTCTCAGTGCCGACGCTAACGCATTAAGTACCCCGCCTGGGGAGTACGGCCGCAAGGCTGAAACTCAAAGGAATTGACGGGGGCCCGCACAAGCGGTGGAGCATGTGGTTTAATTCGAAGCAACGCGAAGAACCTTACCTGGGCTTGACATGTCGGTGGTACTTCCCTGGAAACAGGGGGGGACCCTTCGGGGAGCCGTCACAGGTGCTGCATGGCTGTCGTCAGCTCGTGTCGTGAGATGTTGGGTTAAGTCCCGCAACGAGCGCAACCCTCGCCCGTAGTTGCCAGCGGTTCGGCCGGGGACTCTACGGGGACTGCCGGTGATAAACCGGAGGAAGGTGGGGATGACGTCAAGTCATCATGGCCCTTATGTCCAGGGCGACACACGTGCTACAATGGCCGGTACAGAGGGCAGCAATACCGCGAGGTGGAGCGAATCCCAAAAAGCCGGTCCAAGTTCGGATTGCAGTCTGAAACTCGACTGCATGAAGCCGGAATCGCTAGTAATCGTGGGTCAGCCATACCACGGTGAATACGTTCCCGGGCCTTGTACACACCGCCCGTCAAGCGATGGAAGCTGGGGGTACCCGAAGCCGGTGGCCTAACCTTCGGGAGGGAGCCGTCGAAGGTAAACTCAGTGACTGGCGCTAAGTCGTAACAAGGTAGCCGTAGGGGAACCTGCGGCTGGATCACCTCCTTTCTAGGGAGAATTCCCGAGTCAACCTGCACGCCACTTTACACCTCTTCATACAAGAGTCCTCGGTCCGCAGTGCGGATCGAGGGCTGCTTTTTGACAAAATGGGGTGAGAGGTTGTTGTGGAGTGCCGAGAGGGCGTAGTGAGGCGATCTTTTTTGTAGAAACAGAAGGGATCAAGCGTAAAGGGCGCGGGGTGGATGCCTGGGCACAGGACGGCGAAGAAGGACGTGGCAAGCTGCGAAAAGCCACGGGGAGCTGCAAGCGAGCGTTGATCCGTGGGTGTCCGA